>JBBRMC010000527.1:0-3386 GCA_038231055.1 Leptolyngbyales cyanobacterium | reverse complement strand
TTCCTAAAAAGATGACCCTGGCTGCGTGAGAAATTCAGCTTCTTCGGGCGTGGAGGTGCGACCGAGAATCTGGTTTCGATGAGGGAAGCGTCCGAACCGTTGAATGATGGCTTGATGTCGCAAAGCGAAATCGTAGGTATCACGCAAATCGGCATCGTCGCTAAACTGGTGAAATAGAGACACAGCTTGATGTTGATGCTCTAAGTTTTCGCTGTGTTCTAGGGGAAAGTAGAGAAATTGACGCTGAACAGGCGGCAGTTGCTGGTCGAACGTCTGAGCAATAGCGTGTTGTGTCACAGCAAGCGCTTTGGGATCGGTGGCGAACGATCGCGGCTGACCCCGAAACAAATTGCGCGGAAACTGATCGAGCAAGAGGGCAAGTCCCAAGCAGCCTTTTGGAGAATCCATCCACCGATCGAGTTGACGGGCAGCGGCTTGCTCATAGTCAGGTTGAAACTGTCGCACCGTTTCGTCAAATGTCGGATCTTTGGTAAACCAGACCTTGCGAGGCTTCAACTGTGAGCCATCTTGCACCTCACCAAACCAGAAGTTTAAAATTTTGTCGAGTTGAGTCATCACGGTTTAAGAATCAATCTAGACTTCTCTATTTTTGTAATTTTTTCTATAAAAAGTTTCCCCACCATCCAGCAAGTTTCGACATTTAAGTAGCCAAAACTTTCTCGATCGTGGGGAAGTCAATACTATTCAGAATTTGCAGTCGATGTTTAAGACATCCCTTGAACGAGGTAATCAAAATAGGGAGCGGCTTCAGCCCCGTCTTCAGTGCTCAGTAGCGCAAGAGAGGCATCTTTGAGGCAGCGCATTGCTTCTGCCATTCCCGGAACAGGCACACCTAAGGCGTTATACATTTCTCGTGCACCGATCAGACCGATTTTCTCGATCGGGTCTTTATCACCCGCCAACACCCCATAGGTGACTAGGCGGAGATACCAGCCATAGTCGCGCAGGCAGAGGGCACGTTCGCGGTTGCCGTAGGCGTTGCCGCCAGGAGCGATAAAGTCGGGGCGCTTCTTCCAAAGGTTTTTGCTAGCTTGCTCGACGATTTTTTTCTCATTGGATGAGAGGGTTTCGACGATGCGGGTTCGCTGCGCGCCGGTTTGAAAAAATTCTTTTATGCCTTTCAACTCGCCGCTCGTGGGATAACGGAGTTCGTCGTCGGCTTGTAGGATAACTTGGCTAACTACGCTCATAATTATTGCGGTATCTCAGAATTCATTCTGTAGTGTACCGAGTTTTGGGGTCGGAAAGGAAGATAAATCTCTCATTAGTCTTGACAAAACGTAATATTGAGATGTTGAGAGTCTGATAGCCGCGTCTAACCGCAGGAGATTAGGGTTAGCCCACCGAAATCTAAATAGCGGTCTTGAGATCTTCAACAAGACTGGTAAAAAATCCTGTCGGCTCGACGTGCACAGCGACCCAAGCATTTGCCTCTTGCTTTACTCGCTTGCGGCGATCGATTAAAGTTTGTCCGCGAGTCCAGTCCCCGGCTGTCTCAATGTGAACGTTGGCTCTGCAAAACGTCAGAGTCTCAGGGTAGAAGAGATAAGCGATCGTGGCGGCATCATGAACCAAAAACCCTTCAATTCCATCGGTTTCTCGATAGGTCAGGGCAGTTTGAACCATAAATTCACAAAGGTTGCCCATGAATTTAGCAACCTCGCTGTCTGGATTAGTCTGCACGATCGTCTGTGCCATTTCTCTTGTAAAAATCAGATGTCTTGTCACATCTAAAGGCATGACTACTAAATCATTGCGGCTGTCAAAAACAACCTTCGCGGCGGCTGAATTGAACCAAATATTGAATTCTGCATGAGGTGAAACATTGCCAGGACAGAAAAATGCGCCTCCCATCACGACGATTTCTTTTGCTTTTTTGAGAATACCGGGACTCTTTCCTTCTGCGGCTGCCAGATTTGTTAAAGGAGCGATCGCGATCAGCGTGATTTCTCCAGGCATCGCATTGAGCTTATCGATAATAATGTCGTCAGAAAATCGAGCCGTTTCATAATCATCAAGGGGCTTGGGCAGCGTAGTCGATAGGTTCCCCATGCCATCACCGCCGTGAATGTGGGCTGCATCTTCATTCTGTTCATCTGTGATCAAGACTCCTCGCCCAATTTCAACATCTGGCAATCCTCCTAGTTTGAGAATTTGGCTGGCGCTCACAAATGTCTTTTTAGCCGACACGTTGCCTTCGGCAGTTGTCACCGCAACCAAGTCTAAATGCCCCTGCTTGACTAGGCTTTGTAACCAAAAAAACGCAAAAATATCATCGCCACCCGGATCGGTATCGAGAATGATTTTTGGAATGCTAGCAGAATCGGTCATAAGTAGTGGCGTGTAGACTCTACTGACGAGTTTACTTTGCTTGAAACGCCGTGAACTGCCCGCCTAATCCTTCTACGATCGCTTTTGTATTCGCCGTCAACATTTTTTGATAGGTCTCGGCATTACTCCCCGGTTCACCCAATCCATCCGTAAAGAGTTCTTGATCAGAGACTTTGACAGTGGCTTCTTTGGCGACCGTTTCAATTAACTGCGGATTGATGCTGACTTCTGCAAAGATAGTGGGGACTTTGGCAGCCGTAATGGTGGTGACTAACTCTTTGACTCGTGCAGCAGTTGGCTTTTCCTCGGTGCTGATGCCCTCTAAGGCTCCTTCGATCGGAATGCCGTAGGCGTTTGCGTAATAGCCCAACGCATCGTGCGTGGTAACTAATTTGCGAGAATTGAGGGGAATCGTCGCAATTTGAGATTTAATCCAGCTATCAATTTGTGTGAGTTGGGCTGCGATCGCTCCAGCATTTTTAGCGTACAAATCAGCATTCGTCGGGGCAATTTTTGCTAAATTAGTTTGGATAACCTGAGTCATCTGGACTCCGTTTTGAGCATTGTGCCAAACGTGGGGATCAGGTTCAGTTTTGCCGTCTTCCTCAAAGATTTGGGGAGCCGGAACTGCCACTTCATCAACCGCAACTTTAGCAGTAGTTGAGCCAGCCTGGATGAGCTTGAGCACACCCGGTTCAAAATTATAGCCACCATATAAAATTAGATTCGCGGTCTCGATCGCTTTACGATCGTCTGGCGTAGCTTGATAAACGTGCGGGTCAGTTCCGGGTTTAATCAAACACGTCAGATTGATCGTGGTTGCTGCAATTTGTTTCGCTAAATCACACAGGACGCTATTAGTTGCTACAACCTTTGGAGCGTCACTTGCCGCCGTCGTTGCAGCAGAACTCGCGCTTGGGCTGGCTTGATTTGCAGAAGGAGAACTACAGCTTATCAAGCCTCCGATCGTGATAGCGACAACGGCAAGGCAAGTCTGACGCGTAAAGGAAACCATAATTTCTTAACGGCTGATG
>JBBRMC010000526.1:0-3387 GCA_038231055.1 Leptolyngbyales cyanobacterium | reverse complement strand
TTATAGTGATCCAGCATGGCAACGGCGCACGGCTCAAAGTGCGTTGGTTGCTCAAAGTGGCATGGTTGATACGATCGCTCCGGTGATTCGTCTAGAACCCTTGAGTCAAGCCGAAATTCTGCAATTGCTGCAACGATTAGCTGAGATGCACCGACATCACTATGACTACAGCAAAGCGCTTTCGGCACAGGAACTGAAGGAATTTTTGCGCGTGATGAGCGATCGAGTCGGTGCAGATAAATTATTAACGCCTGGCGAAATTGTGCGGGATTTTATGAGCGTGTTGAATATCCTGCATCAAAATCCCCAATTATCCCTTGGTCAGCTTTTGCAGGGTTCAAATTTTCAGCCGAGTCGGGTCGTCAAAGTTTCTGAAGCAGAGCCGAGCGGAGAATTTGCAGAGTTTACGCTGTGAGTTGTCAGATTGATCCCGCACCTTAAAGGGTCAAGATTTTTGAAGAGTCTTTTGAACTCAGTTTTTCGGTAGACTTGAACTATCGCCGATGACTTCTCATTCTTTTGTAGAAAATCCGATTATGGTTGCGCTCACGACTGGACTAGACTGGCAGACGATCGCGAGAGAATTTGAAGCCGTGGTTGGCAAAACTGGCGTTATTCGCAAGCGAGAAGAACTACTGGTTTATGAATGTGACGGCTTAACCAGCTATCGAGAACGTCCTGAAATTGTTGTCTTGCCTCGCACGACTGAAGACGTTGCCGCGTTGGTGAAAATCTGCGATCGCCATCAAGTCCCGTTTATCGCCAGAGGCTCAGGAACCGGATTATCGGGCGGAGCACTGCCGATCAAAGACTGTGTCCTCATCGTCACGGCATTGATGAAACGCATCATCAGCATTGATTTAGACAATCAGCGCGTCGTCGTACAACCCGGCGTGATTAACAACTGGGTGACTCAAGCCGTGAGTGGTGCAGGGTTTTATTATGCGCCCGACCCATCGAGTCAAATTATTTGCTCGATCGGAGGCAACGTTGCCGAAAATTCTGGCGGTGTTCACTGCTTGAAATATGGGGTCACCACTAATCACGTTTTGGGTTTAAAACTCGTGTTGCCCGATGGCTCGATCGCCGATGTCGGCGGCGAGATTCCTGAGATGCCCGGTTATGATCTCACAGGTGTGTTTGTCGGGTCTGAAGGCACCTTGGGTATCGCAACGGAGATTACACTAAAAATTCTCAAAACACCCGAATCGATCCGGGTGCTGTTGGCAGACTTTACCAGCGTGGAGGCAGCCGGGGCGACCGTCTCAGACATCATCAGTTCAGGCATTATTCCCGGTGGCATGGAGATGATGGATAACTTCAGCATCAATGCCGTTGAAGATGTAGTCTGCACCGAATGTTATCCACGCGATGCCGAGGCGATTTTGCTGATTGAAGTCGATGGGCTAGAAGTCGAAGCCGAGGCAAATAGCCAACGCATCGAAGCGATTTGTAAGCAGAATGGGGCACGAAATGTGGCGATCGCCACTAACCCCGATGAGCGTCTAAGACTTTGGAAAGGACGCAAAGCCGCCTTTGCCGCGATGGGCAAAATTAGCCCTGATTACTACGTCCAGGATGGCGTGATTCCTCGTACCAAATTAGAGGAAGTGTTGCATGAGATCGCTGTGCTGGGCGAGAAGTTTGGCTATCACGTTGCCAATGTGTTTCATGCTGGAGACGGCAATCTACATCCTCTGATTCTTTACGATAATGCAGTTCCGGGGGCGCTTGAGAAAGTTGAAGAATTGGGCGGAGCCATTCTCAAGCTGTGTGTGAAAGTGGGCGGCAGCATTTCGGGAGAACACGGCATCGGTGCAGATAAACGCTGCTATATGCCAGATATGTTTTCACCAGCCGATCTAGAGACGATGCAATTTGTGCGTCAGGCATTCAATCCCAAAGGTATTGCCAACCCGACTAAGATATTTCCGACTCCTCGAACCTGCGGCGAGGGAGCTAAAGCAGGAGTCGCGAAGGAATTTGCGGGAGTCGAACTATTCTAGAGTTCTACTCAACTTCAAACTGAAAACTTTCGTCAATCTTGATTTCTTGCAGCGATCGCCAGCCTGCTTGCCATTGCGATCGGTTGTTTAACAATTTGGCATTCATCCAAAATCGCACAGTGGGGTCACAGGCGGCAACCATTTCAGCAAACACCCATTGCCCTTCGTTTTTGCGGTTGACGACTTGAAAATGTCGCCATCCCCAAGTGACTTGCTGTGCTGTCCATTTAGAACCAACCAGATAGGGAAACTTTTGCTTTTTGGACATGATGCAGATATCTGGTTTTTAAAGAGGGACCTAAATCGATCGTGCCACAAATTAGAAACAAACGTAGGATGGGATATCGCGATCGATCCTTTGTAAAGTCCCTAAAATAAGCGTTTCTGAACTAGCCAAATCCGGCTAGCTAATCTATGAACCTCAAATCTTTTACGATCTCTGCGCTGCTGTTGACGATTACCATCCCCGCTCACGCTGAAGACCTCGATCACGTTCAGCAATTGATTTCAACCAAGCAATGTCAACGCTGTGATCTGCGTCGAGCCGGATTGGTGTTAGCGCAGTTAACCGGGGCAAATCTAAATCAGGCAAATCTGGCAGGAGCCAATCTTAGTCGAGCTATCTTATCAGGAGCTGATCTGAGTGGCACAAACCTTGCAGGAGCCAGCCTCAACGGAGCCGATTTAAGCGGGGCAAAATTAGTCGGAGCAGACTTGAGCGGAGCAGACCTGCGAGGAGCCTTCTTGTCAGGAGCCGATCTCACCAATGCTCGACTAGACAACACGGCTCTGCAAGGCACGATCGGATTATCTCCAACCGCAGGCAACCCCGAAGATTTTTATCGCTGGGCAGTCGAAGCCGGAAAACAGCACAACTATGAAAAAGCGATCGAGCAGTTTAACCAGGTTTTGATTCGCAAGCCTGATCATGCGCTGGCTTATTTTGGTCGAGCCATTGCCCGACTCGAATTGGGTGACAAAGAAGGAGCCATTAAAGACAGCGAATTTGCATCCACGTTGTTTTCACAACACGGACAAAAAGAGAATGCTGACACAGCCCAATCATTCATACAAAGCATCAAAAATCCGCCTAAAGAGCAAAAAGAAAGCAAGGGCGGGTTTGGTCAATCTCTCGTCAGCGTGGTGGGTGGGTTGCTGCAACTGTTGCTATTCAGGTGATGGCAGATCCATTGGGCAGTTCTCACCTATTTGAGCGGAATGAATGGAAAAAGAGTTTTAATAAATTTTCTCAATCGCAGAAGCCCGATCGTCCTTCTCACTTTTGGCGAGAGTTCGGGCTGGATGGGTTGCCCTTTTTGAATGTCAGCTTGCAGTTCGGCATATTCAGCAGCCGTAAGGGGTTTGCCATCAATCGGCGATC
>JBBRMC010000525.1:0-3387 GCA_038231055.1 Leptolyngbyales cyanobacterium | reverse complement strand
GGTGAAGGGCATTTCTATGACGGCAACCCAATCTGAGTTTACGCTCAAGACGCTCCCTGACCACACTCAGCTTCCAGAGTCAGACGGCACCTTTGTGAAAAATTTTCAAGAACATCCGCAAAGTAGCCTCTTGACGGACTCAATTCGCCCTATGTTGCAGCGTCTTCACTCGGATGGACAATATTGCATTGGGCAAGATTGCGGCATTTATTGGCGACTGACCGAGCCACCCGAAAAAGGAGCCGAGGCACCCGATTGGTTCTATGTGCCCAACGTGCCGCCGATGCTGAAGGGTGTGTTTCGTCGCTCTTATGTGCTGTGGCAAGAATATGTTGCGCCCTTGATCGCGTTGGAATTTGTGTCGGGTGATGGCAGCGAAGAACGAGATCAAACGCCTGTCACAGGTAAGTTTTGGGTTTATGAACAGGCAATTCGCATTCCGTTTTATGGGATTTATGACTGTAGTAAAGGCTCGATCGAGCTATATCATCTTGTCGATAGTCGCTATCAACCCATCGCTGCCAACAAGCGCGGACACTATCCCATTCCCCCAATGGGCGTTGAGCTAGGCATCTGGCAGGGAGAATACGAGTCGATGGAACTTCCATGGCTGCGTTGGTGGGATGATCAGGGCAATCTGCTGTCTACTGGTGACGAACGCGCTGAACGGGAAAAGCAACGGGCAGATCGACTGGCTGAACGGCTGCGTCAGATGGGCATCGATCCCAACGAAGTCTAACCCAACGCTTGACCTCTAATCACTTATGGATACACCACTCGACACTACGCTGCAAATAGTCATCACTGTGGTTGCAGGAATTGGTGCTCAAGTGCTGGCAGAGTTTGTCAAAATTCCGGGCATTGTTTTTTTGCTGATATTTGGCATTCTGCTCGGTCCAAGTGCGGTGGGAGTGCTGCACCCCGATCGCTTGGGCAATGGCTTAGAAGTCTTAGTTGCCTTGCTCGTGGCAGTGATTTTGTTTGAAGGCGGCTTCAATCTGCAATTGCGAGATTTGGGCAGAGTATCGGGCAGTCTAAGAAATTTAGTCACGATCGGAACCCTGATCACGTTGGTTGGCGGCGGCATGGCTGCCCATTGGTTGAGTGAGTTTCCCTGGGCGATCGCGTTTCTCTATGGCTCGCTCGTCGTCGTCACCGGACCTGTGGTCATCAATTCTCTGCTGCGGCAGGTGAAGGTCGATCGCCAAGTTGCCACTATTCTCGAAGGGGAAGGAGTTCTCATCGATCCAGTAGGCGCAATTTTGGCAGTCGTTGTGCTAAACGTGCTGCTAAATGGCAATTCTGATCCGTTGACAGTGGCGGGCGATCTAGGCATCCGCCTGGGAATTGGCACCACGATCGGGGCAAGTGGCGGTTGGCTACTTGGCTTCATTCTCAAACGTGCCGCCTTTTTATCAGAAGACTTAAAGAATTTAGTGGTCTTGGCTGGCTTGTGGGGCTTATTTGGGTTGGCGCAGATGCTTCGCAGCGAAGCAGGATTGATGGCAACCGTCGTGGCAGGAATTGTCCTCAGAGCGTCTGCCCTGCCCGAGGAGCGAATGCTCAGACGGTTTAAAGGACAACTCACCATTCTGGCGACCTCGGTGTTGTTTATTTTGCTGTCGGCAGATCTGTCGATCGCGGGTATTCTCGCGCTGGGCTGGGGCGGATTATTCACTGTGTTGGCGTTAATGTTTATTGTTCGTCCGCTCAGTGTTTGGCTTTGCACTTGGAATAGTGACCTCAATTGGAGACAAAAGATTTTTCTAGGGTGGATTGCACCACGCGGCATTATTGCGGCTTCTGTTGCGTCTCTATTTGCAATTCTGTTAACTCAACGAGGCATTAACGGTGGTGATTCAATCAAATCACTTGTATTTTTGACAATCATTCTCACCGTTGTTATTCAAGCGTTAACAGCTCAGTGGGCGGCAAACCTGCTGCAAATTACGTCTAGCGATGCCACAGGTGCAGTGATTGTGGGGTGCAACCCATTAAGTTTATTGATTGCTCGGCTGTTTTTAGAGAGAGACGAACCCGTAGCACTGATTGACACCGATCCCGATTCTTATCCGTTAGAGCTTCAACCTAACCTCAAAATATTCATCAGCAGCGCGCTTGACACTGACGTGTTGGAAGAAGCGGGGCTGTCTAAGGTAGGCACGTTTTTGGCGATGACCAACAATGGCGAGGTAAATCTAGTTGTAGCGCAGCGAGCGGTCGAAGAATTCAATCCGCCTAGGGTTTTAGCAATCTGCCCGCGTGAGTCTCAAGGCAGCGTCTCGAATAGCAAAGTCCAGCCAGCGTTTAGCTCACAAATCTTGCTAAAGGTTTGGAACCAGCATCTGAGCGATGGAGCGGTAAAACTGGGTGAAACCACTTTAAAGGAAGAAGGATTTGAGTCGCAGCAAGCTCATCTTCGCGCCTTGATTGCGGCGGGGGGGCTGATGCCGTTGTTAGTGGAACGATCGGGATCTCTACAAATTATTTCGAGCGATGCCGAGTGGCAGCTCCACGATCGGATGATCTATCTTTTACACGATCCCAAACCCAACCTTTTAAAACTGCTGTCAGGTTCGAGTCAACTGCGGCTGACCTTAGAGAAATTGCCAGAAGTTGAAGAAATTCCGGTGTTAGAGCCTGCGATGAGTGTGGCGATCGAGCCAGTCCAAAATTTTGTGGTAGATGTCGCGGATAGTTAACGACACGGTTCAATTAAACCGTTGTTGATTGCTCAAAGTCGCGAGCAATATGACATGATCAACGAGAAAGGCAGCTAAATAAAATCTATGACGACCTATCAAGAACTCCGCCGTCAAGTTGAAAATTTGACACCCGATGAGCAGCTTCGCTTGTTGGAAGAGGTTGCATCACTGGTTCGTCGCCGCGTTTTGCCTAAACCTAAGCGCAGCATCCTAGAACTTGAGGGGCTAGGGAAAGAGATCTGGCAAGGAATGGATGCGCAAGAATACGTGAATCAGGAACGATCGTCATGGAATGGCTAACTCAGCTTCAAGGTCAAACGATCGGCTTAGATACTGCGCCCCTGATCTACTTTATTGAACAAAACTCGACGTATTTAGAGAGTGTTCGGGCTTTTTTTACAGCAATGGATCGGGGTGAGTTTCGAGTTGTTACATCTACATTGACGTTGACGGAAGTGCTGGTTCATCCGCTCAGAGCCGGAAATGAAGCATTAGCGCGTGAGTACCGTGACATTATTTTGATCAAGCAAATCTGACAACCTTTCCAGTTTCTGCTGCGATCGCTGAACGTGCTGCCCAACTGAGAGCTAGTCACAATTTGCGAACTCCAGATGCTATTCAGATTGCCACAGCGATCGAGGAAGGTGCGACCGTTTTTTTAACAAACGATGCACGTTTACCT
>JBBRMC010000524.1:0-3387 GCA_038231055.1 Leptolyngbyales cyanobacterium | reverse complement strand
GTCCAGATTGAGAAGGCTCGCTGGTATGCCGTTCAAGTTGCTTCTGGCTGCGAGAAACGAGTTAAAGCCAACCTAGAGCAGCGCATCCAAACTTTGGATGTCACTAATCGAATTTTGGACGTTCAGATCCCCGAAACACCCGTTCTCAGACCTCAAAAAGACGGCAAAGCCAAAGAAGGCGCAGAAAAAGTTTTCCCTGGCTACGTCTTGGTGAGAATGCTGATGGATGATGATACGTGGCAGGTGATCAAAAACACGCCCAACGTGATCAACTTTGTCGGAGCGGAGCAGAAGCGCCGTTATGGTCGAGGTCGCGGGCACGTTAAACCAATGCCCTTGGGTCACTCTGAAGTTGAGCGCATCTTCAAGCAGTCCCAAGAGCAGGAGCCAGTCAGAAAAATTGACATGGCAGCAGGCGATAAGATCGTCGTGCTTTCGGGTCCGTTTAAGGACTTTGAAGGCGAAGTGATTGAAGTGAGCGGTGAGCGTAACAAACTCAAGGCTCTGCTTTCTATCTTCGGGCGAGACACTCCCGTCGAACTGGAAGTCAATCAAGTTCAAAAAAGTTAATTTCGATTCGCAAAGAGATCACGATCGATGGCAAAAAAAGTCGCAGCGGTTATTAAGTTAGCCATTAACGCTGGAAAAGCAAACCCAGCCCCTCCGATCGGTCCCGCGCTAGGTCAGCACGGGGTCAACATTATGATGTTCTGCAAGGAATATAACGCTAGAACTGCTGACCAAGCAGGAATGGTGGTTCCGGTAGAAATCTCGGTCTATGAAGACCGCAGTTTTACCTTCATTCTCAAAACTCCTCCCGCATCTAAGCTAATTGCAAAAGCGGCGGGAATTGAGACTGGCTCAGGTGAACCTAACCGTAAGAAAGTTGGGTCAATTACTCGCGCCCAGTTAGAAGACATTGCGAAGACCAAAATGCCTGACCTGAATGCCAATGATATTGAAGCAGCGATGAAAATCATCGAAGGCACTGCTAAAAATATGGGCATCACCATTAGCGCATAATTCATTAATCACCCTTATTGGGGGAGAGGAGATTCCTCGTCATGACCCCAGGAGACCAACATGGCAAAGATATCGCGACGAGTTAGAGAACTACAGGCAAAGATTGAAGATCGTGCCTACGATCCGTTAGAGGCGCTTAAGCTTTTGAAGGAAACGGCAACCGCTAAGTTTGCTGAATCTGCCGAGGCTCATGTGCGTCTGGGCATCGATCCCAAGTATGCCGACCAACAGTTGAGAACGACTGTGTCGCTTCCTAAAGGAACGGGTCAGACGATTCGAGTCGCTGTGATCGCACGAGGCGAGAAGGTCAACGAAGCAACCGTTTCGGGTGCAGACATCGCAGGCTCTGAAGAACTGATCGATGAAATCCAAAAAGGTATGATGGATTTTGACCTGCTAATCGCGACTCCTGATATGATGCCCCAAGTGGCAAAATTGGGTCGGGTCTTAGGTCCGCGTGGTTTGATGCCTTCTCCTAAAGGTGGCACCGTTACCTATGATTTAGGTCCCGCGATCGCTGAATTCAAAGCAGGCAAGCTAGAGTTTCGGGCGGACAAGACGGGCATTGTTCACGTTTTGTTTGGCAAAGCGGCTTTTCCGGCTGAAGACTTGATGGCGAACTTAAAAGCGCTGCAAGAAACCATCGATCGTAACCGTCCTACGGGCGCAAAGGGTCGGTATTGGCGGACGGTTTACATCTCTTCTACGATGGGTCCATCGATCGAGGTTGACATTAATGCGCTGCGTGATCTTAAACTAGGAGACGCTGCATAAGTCAGTTCTTCTATCAGGGGAAAGGCTCAAAGAAAATTTTGTCCAAACCAAATAAGCCAAGCCGGAGACAGCAGGTGCGTTCAGCATAAATTCCTGCCGAGGTTTGTATTCCAATGTCTAGATGCGTGACCAACCGCATCGGACTCAGAATGCACTTCGCCCCGGCACTACAAACGTCGGGGTTTGTTTT
This sequence comes from Leptolyngbyales cyanobacterium, assembly GCA_038231055.1. Classification (GTDB taxonomy): domain Bacteria; phylum Cyanobacteriota; class Cyanobacteriia; order Leptolyngbyales; family Leptolyngbyaceae; genus Phormidesmis_A. The sequence goes on along the minus strand of JBBRMC010000524.1, from coordinate 1,400 downwards.
TGGCTTGGGCTGAGGGCAAATCAAGTGTGACTGAAACCCAATTTAAGGAGGTGATTTCGAGTGGGTAGAACGCTAGAAAACAAGAAGCAAATTATTGCTGATCTCAAAGAATCGCTAGGCGAATCTCAATTGATGTTCATCGTCAATTATCGAGGTCTAAGTGTCGGTGAGATCGGTGATTTGCGGAACCGTCTTCGTCCCAAAGGTGCAAGCTGTAAGGTGGCGAAAAACACGTTTATGGGCATCGCAGTCCAAGACGACGATCGCTGGCAAGCGGTGAGTGAAATTCTCCAAGGCGACTCGGCGTTTGTGATGGTCAAAGATGACCTGGGCGGCGCAATCAAAGCCTATCAAGACTTCCAGAAAGCTAGCAAAAAAACCGAAATTCGCGGCGGCGTGATGGACGGTAAGTTGCTGACTGAGGCAGATTTGAAAGCGATCGCAGAACTGCCTTCTAAAGAGCAGCTTCTGGCACAAATTGCGGGCGCAATCAACGGCGTGGCAACTCAACTGGCAGTGGGCATCAACGAAGTGCCGTCTGGTCTAGCACGCGCAATCAAGCAAATTTCCGAGAAGGAATCTGCTTAAAAACGAAGACAGAGGATAAGTGATGAACAGATAACGTCTAGTTCAGACCTTAGACTTTAACGCTCACGGTTCAAAATTTTGGAATTTTAGGAGTAATCTCATGGCTGCTGTTGACGAAATTATTGACAAGTTAAAAGGTTTGACTCTGCTGGAAGCGGCTGATCTGGTCAAGCAAATCGAAGAGACCTTTGGGGTTAGTGCAGCGGCTCCGGCTGGCGGCATGATGATGATGGCTCCCGGTGCGGCGGCTCCGGCTGAAGAAGTCGAAGAGCAGACCGAATTTAGCGCGGTCTTAGATGATGTGCCTGCTGATAAGAAGATTGCAATTCTGAAGGTCGTTCGGACGATCACCGGGTTAGGTCTGAAGGAAGCAAAAGATCTCGTAGAAGCTGCACCCAAAGCGCTGAAAGAAGGCGTTGCTAAAGCTGAAGCTGAAGATATCAAGAAGCAAATTGAAGAAGCTGGTGGTAAGGTTTCGATTAAATAATCGATGCTACCTCAATCAATTTTCTAATGATGTAGGAGTCTCTTTGAGGCTCCTTTTTTGTGACCTTCTCACTTATTTCAAATCTAATAATCCTTCTTCTTTTAGCTTGGGATTGAAGCGAATTTCTTCTTGAATTCCACGGGCTTTTAGCTGAGTTAAGATTTCGGCTTCAACTCGTCGCGCTACATTTTTAAGGATTTTGATTTGGGTGATCTCTTCGATCGTCGTCTTCGTATAATTTGCCTCTTCTTCAGGAGTCATCATCCCTTTGACTTGAATGGGCTGATTCCATTTAGCTTCGTCGATGCCGTTGCCGGGAGGAGTC
>JBBRMC010000523.1:0-3388 GCA_038231055.1 Leptolyngbyales cyanobacterium | reverse complement strand
GTTGGCTTGAATCGTTGAAAAGATGCCCAAGCAGACGAGCAGCAAAAAAAGCCCACCTGATGTTGCCATCCAAATCTGTTGCCCAGAGTCGCTTGGGGCAGAGGCACTAATCGGAGCATCAGGCTTCGTTTTGACCGTTTTGGGAGAGACTTGAGCAAGCCACGGTGCAACAAAAACAGATTGGGGTGACATAGTAGTAGGGCTGGCTAGACTTGATGCGTTCTTCAAGAATGCCCCTGATTGACCTTTAAAGTACCAATAGTCTACTAACGTTCTGCATGGCTTTTATCCCGCTCTCTCAAGCTGACAGGCTGCACGCGATTCGATTGGTGGCGACTGATATGGATGGGACACTGACGATCGCTGAAAAATTCACGCCAAATCTCCTCAAAGCGTTTGAGAGACTGACCCAAAAAGGCATTCAGATCGTGGTGACGACGGGGCGATCGGCGGGTTGGGTCAATGGATTGGCGCACTACTTACCTGTGGTGGGCGCGATCGCTGAAAATGGCGGCATATTCTATTTGGATGAATCTGAAGTTTTATTGACCCCGATTAGGAATCTCGCTGACCATCGGGGCAAGTTATCCGACTCATTCGGGCACTTAAAAACTCAGTTTCCTCAGATTCAGGAATCGGGGGATAATCGCTTCCGACTGACCGATTGGACGTTTGATGTAGAAGGGTTGAGTTTAGACGATCTGGATACGATCGCTCAACGTTGCGAATCATGGGGCTGGAGCTTCACCTATAGCACCGTGCAGTGTCACATTAAGCCGCTTCAACAAAACAAAGCAGCAGGGTTGCTCAACGTCTTAAAGGATTATTTTCCAGCCTATTCTTCTGAGCAAATTCTCACCGTGGGCGATAGTCCGAATGATGAGAGCTTGTTTGATGCGACTCTGTTTCCGCAGTCGGTTGGGGTGGCAAATAGTCTGCACTATGCCGAGCGACTTCTACACAAACCCACGTATGTGACAGCAGCCTCGGAAGGCGAGGGATTTTGTGAATTGGTGGATGCGATCGTTGACGACGAATAACATTCCTGAAACACTTTCTCCGTTGCTTTCATTGACGTTCTAAAATATCACTTTACGCGATGTGCAACTAACTTGCCCTCATCCCAACCCTTCTCCCCAGGGAGAAGGACTTTCAGAGACTGTCTGGTTCCCTCTCCTTGGGGAGAGTAGGGATGATTCGCTAGATAGAGAAAAACTTTAGAACCCGCATTGTTATGTCACTCACACTTTGACGTTTAACGAGGTTGCAGGGTTAAAGCAGTTTTTATCTTTTAAGAGAATCAACCCTACTTGGGGAGAGGGCTAGGGTGAGGGCGACATCTTCAAGCGTTTGGGGAAAGTTGCACATCGCGTCACTTTGGATTGAAACTAGCCGATTCGTCAGTGAGAACAGAGAATGCCGGAGAATCTTAAGAGCCAAGTTGTAACGCAGGGAGTGCAGCGATCGCCCAATCGTGCCATGTTGCGCGCGGTCGGGTTTGGAGACAATGATTTCACTAAACCGATCGTTGGAGTTGCCAACGGGCACAGCACGATCACACCCTGCAATATGGGCATCGATCCATTAGCAAAACGCGCCGAAGCGGGGATTCGATCGGCGGGAGCTATGCCCCAAATGTTTGGCACGATTACGATCAGTGACGGCATCTCAATGGGAACCCAGGGCATGAAATATTCCCTGGTGTCGCGAGAGGTGATTGCCGACTCGATCGAGACTGCCTGCATGGGTCAGAGCATGGACGGCGTGATCGCGATCGGCGGCTGCGATAAGAATATACCGGGAGCCTTGATCGCAATGGCTCGGATCAATATTCCTGCGATTTTTGTCTATGGGGGCACGATCAAACCTGGGCATTTGGATGGCAAAGATCTCACCGTGATTAGCTCATTTGAAGCGGTGGGCGAATATAGCGCCGGAAAGATTGGCGAAGATCAATTACTAGCTGTCGAGCGTAAAGCCTGTCCCGGAGCGGGTGCGTGTGGCGGAATGTATACCGCGAATACGATGTCGGCGGCGAGCGAGGCAATGGGCATGAGTTTAATGTATTCCTCAACGATGGCGGCTGAAGATGCTGAGAAAGCAGACAGCGCTGAGAAGTCGGCAGCAGTTCTAGTTGAAGCGATTCGCAAACAGATTTTGCCGCGTGACATCATCACCCGCAAGTCGATCGAGAACGCGATCGCGGTGATTATGGCGGTGGGTGGTTCGACAAATGCGGTGCTGCACTTCTTAGCGATCGCTCACACGGCTGGGGTTGAGTTAACGATCGATGACTTTGAAACGATTCGCGCTCGAGTTCCCGTTTTGTGTGATCTCAAACCTTCAGGTCGTTATGTGGCAACCGATTTGCACAAAGCGGGTGGCATTCCTCAAGTGATGAAAATGCTGTTGGTGCATGGATTAATTCATGGCGATGCGCTCACGATTACCGGGCAAACCATTGCAGAATTGCTCAAAGACATTCCCGATCAGCCGCGCCCTGATCAAGACGTGATTCGCCCCTGGGATAACCCGATGTATGCTGAGGGACACTTGGCGATTCTCAAAGGCAATCTCGCGACCGAAGGAGCCGTTGCCAAAATTACGGGCATCAAAAAAGCCCAAATCACTGGCTCTGCACGGGTGTTTGAATCCGAAGAAGCCTGTCTAGACGCGATTCTCGCTAAGAAAGTCAGCGCTGGCGATGTGTTGGTGATTCGCTACGAAGGTCCCAAAGGCGGACCGGGAATGCGAGAAATGTTGGCTCCGACTTCGGCAATTATCGGCGCAGGGTTAGGCGACACTGTAGGACTGATCACCGATGGTCGATTTTCTGGCGGCACCTACGGCATGGTCGTCGGTCATGTGGCTCCCGAAGCTTATGTGGGCGGCACGATCGCCCTCGTGCAAGAAGGCGACTCGATCACGATCGATGCCCCTGCTCGGCTACTGCAACTTAACGTTTCTGATGACGAGTTAGAGCGTCGTCGCGCCGCCTGGAAGCAGCCTGCACCGCGCTACACCAGAGGCGTATTGGCAAAGTATGCCAAGCTGGTGTCTTCGAGCAGTTTGGGAGCGGTCACCGATCAAGGCTTAGACTAACCGAACAGGTTGGCTGCACGTTGGGCAGTGGATATGGAGCAATCATCCACTGCCCAATTTTGTGAGAACTTAGAATTTAACGCGATGTGCGACTAAGAACCCTCACCCCAAACCCCTCTCCCGGAGGAGAGGGACTTTCAAAGATCCCTAGTTCCCTCTCCTCCGGGAGCTACCGTGTACACACAAGTCCTTGTAGCTTCGTTTGAGTCGGCTTATGCCCCCTTGTATCTTAAGAGTGTGGTAGACCGTCCCCCCTAAGATTCTTGAAATCGAGATTTAGCTAGGG
>JBBRMC010000522.1:0-3391 GCA_038231055.1 Leptolyngbyales cyanobacterium | reverse complement strand
CTAGAGTGCAGACTCACAACGCTATAATGGATAGTCCCCTGAAGGCATGACTAACCCCTTCTAGCTCAGAAGGGACTAATCTCTCAGACCCCTCTTAGCTTTGCCTGTCTACGCTTTACAATTAGTAATATGACCAAAGCTAGTGAAAGGGAATCCTTAATCGTTCGGTGATTGAAATTCAGTCTGTACTGGTTGCAAAAGCAACATCAATTTCCTTGTAAAGAACGCTTGCAGGTGGTCACCCACGGTTTGTCGCATTTAATCTAAAGAGCAACTATGAAAGACCTCACTCGTTATCGAAACATTGGCATCTTCGCTCACGTCGATGCTGGCAAAACCACCACCACAGAAAGAATCCTGAAACTAACGGGTAAGATTCACAAAATCGGTGAGGTGCACGAAGGCGCGGCGACAACAGACTTCATGGCGCAGGAGCAAGAGCGTGGCATCACGATTCAGTCGGCTGCGACCACCTGTTTTTGGAACGACCACCAGCTAAACATCATCGACACGCCCGGACACGTCGATTTCACCATCGAAGTTTACCGTTCTCTCAAAGTGCTTGATGGCGGCATCGGGGTATTTTGCGGTTCAGGCGGAGTTGAGCCACAGTCAGAAACCAACTGGCGCTATGCCAACGATTCTAAAGTGGCTCGGATTGTCTATATCAATAAGCTCGATCGTACGGGTGCTGATTTCTATCGGGTCGTCAAGCAAGTAGACAAAGTGCTAGGCGCAAAACCGATGGTGATGGTGCTGCCGATCGGGGTTGAAGAACAGTTCTGCGGTGTAGTCGATCTCCTAACCCGCAAAGCTTGGATCTGGGACGACTCTGGCGACCCCATGAGCTACGAAATTAAAGATGTGCCTGCTGACATGGTTGAGGCAGTCGAATCGTATCGTGAGCAGTTGGTTGAGCTAGCGGTCGAGCAAGACGACGATATCATGGAGCAGTATCTAGAAGGCAACGAGCCAGACATCGAGTCGCTGAAGCGCTGCATTCGCAAAGGCACCCGCGATTTGGTGTTTTTCCCGACCTACTGCGGGTCGTCGTTTAAGAACAAAGGTGTGCAGTTGGTGTTAGATGCCGTGGTTGACTATCTGCCCAACCCAATGGAAGTCATTCCTCAACCCGAAGTCGATTTAGAAGGACACGCAACGGGCAATTTTGCAGTCGTCGATCCCGAAAAGCCACTCCGGGCACTCGCCTTTAAGATCATGGACGATCGCTTCGGTGCGCTTACCTTCACGCGCCTCTACTCTGGCAAGATTTCCAAGGGTGACACCGTGCTCAACACAGCGACGGGCAAAACCGAACGGATTAGCCGTTTGGTGGAGATGCACGCCAACTCTCGCGAGGAGATTGACTCGGCTCAAGCGGGTGACATCATCGCGATCGTCGGCATGAAAAACGTCCGCACTGGTCACACCATCTGCGATCCCAAGAATCCTGCAACGCTGGAACCGATGGTCTTTCCTGATCCCGTGATCTCGATCTCGGTCAAACCCAAGACCAAAGGCGGCGAAGAGAAGATGGGAGCAGCACTTACCAAAATGGTGCAAGAAGACCCATCCTTCCACATGATGACCGATGAGGAGAGCGGTGAAACCATTCTTAAAGGGATGGGCGAATTGCACCTCGACATCAAAGTGGACATTTTGAAGCGCACCCACGGTGTAGAAGTGGAAGTCGGCGAACCTCAAGTGGCTTATCGCGAGTCGATCACCAAGCGTCTCGAAGATGGCTACATTCACAAGAAACAGTCCGGTGGTTCGGGTCAATATGCCAAAATCAGCTATGTGATCGAGCCAGGTGAACCCGGCAGTGGCTTCCAGTTTGAGTCTAAGGTGACAGGTGGCTCGGTTCCCAGAGAATATTGGCCTGCTGTTGAGAAAGGCTTTGAGAGCTGCACTGATAAAGGCGTGTTGGCTGGGTTCCCCTGCATGGACTTAAAGTTCACGCTTTTAGAAGGCGGATTCCACCCGGTTGACTCGTCGGCAATGGCGTTTGAGATCGCGGCTAAGGCGGCTTATCGGCAGTCTGTTCCTCAAGCGGGTCCTCAATTGCTTGAACCGATTATGAACGTCGATGTGTTTACACCCGATGATTATATGGGCGATGTGATTGGAGATCTCAACCGTCGCCGGGGCATGATGAAGTCTCAGGAAACTGGACAAACCGGAGCGCGCATCAAAGCAGATGTGCCGTTGAGTGAGATGTTTGGCTACATTGGCGACCTGCGAACCATGACCTCTGGACGTGGGCAGTTCTCAATGTCGTTCTCGCACTACTCCCCTTGCCCCAGCAACATTGCGGAAGAAGTGATCAAAGCCACTAAAGAGCGTCAGGCTGCGATGTAAGAGAGTAGTTTGGGGATGTCAGATTGATATCTCCGAATGAAGGTGAGTTCGACGGGAATAGCTGGCTGCGATTACAGCGTTAGCAAGCCCTCTAAATTTCCCATTCTGGGGGACTTTGAGCCTCATACTCAATTCAAAGTCTCCCAATTTTGGGGAGATCCAGGGGCGCGAAACGATCGCAACGCAGCACATAACCCCTATCGAACTCACGTTAAAGTGGTCTTCAGAGCGCAAAAAGTTCTGATTCGGTGAGCGTCTCGATCGGGCTTCGTCCCAAAAGATGCTCACTCATTCCTTAAAAGCATTAATGTCAGATTGCTTATGGAGTTAAACTCTTTACCTATAGAGCTTATTCTCAACGAACCTTCTTCTAGCTTGGGGCATCTTTCTTTAGACTGGCATCCCCAGCCGGGAACCTATCTAGAATTTGAAGGACAGACTTACCTGGTGTTAGAGCGTAGGCATCGATATTTATTGAAATCGGGGCGCTATCAGCTTCACAAAATTGCGCTCCACGTTCAGAAATTTGATGCTCCGGCTGATGTCAGTTTGTTAGATGGGCGTTGGGTGATCGGGGATATCACTTGTTTGTATAACGCCCGATCGGAGCTACTTCGCTGCGCGGTCAATCCGAGTGGATCATGCGATCGCTGTATTCATCATCAGCCTCTCTAATCTTTAAAATCCCTATCTGAAGCACGATGGTTGGAATCGACACATGCGGTAGATTGACAATTGCCGCTACCCTATTGATTCCCCGATGAACGCACCGCGCCCAACACCCTCTCAACCGCCGAGCAACGATTCGTCGCATCCGATCGTGCAAGCATTCAACTTCGGCACAGGACTGGTTAGCGCAACCATTTCGATCGTCCAAGGTGCCACTGATCAAGCCGTGCGTTTAATCAGCAGCACCACGACAGGAGCCGGACACGCGATCGGGGTTCTTGCAAAAATACCGGGGCTAAACAATCCGTTTGTAAGACGAGTGGCAGGTGTATTGAGACTAGATTGGTTGCTCGGGGTAGTG
>JBBRMC010000521.1:0-3395 GCA_038231055.1 Leptolyngbyales cyanobacterium | reverse complement strand
CAATCTCATTCAAACAGTGCGGAATGTCGGCTATCGACTCAATTTAGAAATTCTCAACGCTTCTTTGTCCCCTCAAAATGGGCAGAGCAACGGCACCCAACGCCAATCAGTAGCTCGTGCGAGTGAGCGAATGGTGGTGAGCGATCGCAGAATCTAGCCAATAACCTAAATCGATCGGCGGAACGTTCTAGCAGCCTCTACTTGAGGGGTTTGAGCCATTAGGACACATTGCGTTAATTAGGTTCTTAGTTTGCTGAATCTGCGTCATGACAAATCACTCCTATTGTCCCTTTTAGCGGCTTCAGATTAATACGCTACTCCCATTCAGCCGATTCTTCGGCTTCTGATTGACGAATCGTAGTTTGCAACGTTTGCCAGTCAACCCGATCGCTCAACTCATTCTGCACCAACTTGCCTCGGTGCAAGTGCAGGACTCGATCGCTGAAAGATTGCGCGAGGTCTAACTGGTGATTTGCCATCAAAACGGTCAGTGGTAACTCTTTTAGAAGTTTGAGAACGTGATCACTCCGTCCTGAATCTAAGGCTGATGTGGGTTCGTCTAAGAGCAAAACTTTGGGCTGAATGACTAGGGCACGGGCGATCGCCACGAGTTGTCGTTGTCCGACTGATAGTTGGAGTTCAGTCCGATCGAGCCACTCTTGCGGAATGTGAAGCCGTTCAACCCACTCGCTCACTTGCTGCTCGGCGGCTGTGAGGGGCACACTTCTTAACCTGAGAGGGTAAAGCATCGCTTCACGGACAGTCATGCCCAACAGCTTTGATTCTTGCTGCACTAAAGTGATTTGCTGGCGCAATTGCAGCACCGGAATTTGACGAAAATCCTGTCCTTCTAAATAGAGTGATCCTTGAGTGGGTTCGTTTAAGCGATTGAGCAATCGCAGGAGAGTTGTCTTGCCCGACCCTGACGCGCCCACGATCGCGACGCGCTCCCCTCGAACCACCTCAAAGGCGATATCTTGCAGTAGATAATGGACAGCGATCGGCAGTCGGGTGCCCAGTTTTTTACTAGACGCGACCCCTCTAGAGGCAAAACTAACGTGTTCTAAACAAATTTGAGGACGTGCTGGATTCAAAGTCATTAACCGTGACATCTCATGCACCAGCTTAACTTTGCTGCGTCAAACTTTGCGGTCTACCAAAATTGTGACACCCCTCAAAAAATTCCCTAAAGAGTTATTGAATGCCCCCATCCAAAAACCCTCCAGGGATTCTGTGCTCTATTCGTTTACTAGAATATGAGCGAGAAGCGTGATTGAGCCTCCTCCAGTCGGGTGTATTCCACCTCTTCCAACCGACTTAGTTTAAGACTGAGCAACCTTATAATCGGTGTTTAGCAGCTCAGCGATCGCTTGATGCTCTGCCGGAAGTTGGGTCGGAAGTGCTTGCCGAGTGTCGGTAATTAACCAGTCAAGAGAAGCGGCTTGCACATCGATCGTGGCTCCCGTCTTGTCAACGCAATAGCGACCAAATACCAGCTTGTCTACTAGCCGCACGCCCGGACCTAAGCGGGAATATTCAAAAATCACGCTGTTATCAACGGTTGCGCCACTGCACACCCAGCAGTTTTGACCGATCATGGCAGGACCGACAATTTTGGCACCGTCTTCAATGCAGGTCATACTGCCGATGTAAACCGGACCTTGAATATCAACTTTATCCCAGTTGACACAGACGTTTAGCCCCGTGTAAATGCCAGGAGCCACTTCTCGCCCAGGGATCGCAACGTTTTTGACTTCGCCACTCAAGACACTGCGAATCGCGTGCCAATAGTCGGGCACTTTACCAATATCGACCCATTCAAAGTCCATTGGCAAGCCATAAAACGGCGCATTCATCTCGACCAGCTTTGGGAAGAGCTGACTGCCAATATCATATTCTTGACCCGATGGAATGTAGTCGAGAATTTCGGGTTCAAAAATATAAATCCCGGTGTTGATCGTCGTGCTTAAGGCTTCCTCAACGGAGGGCTTTTCTTGGAACGCTTTGATTTTGCCTTCTTCGTCCGTGACCACTACGCCGTAGCTAGACACCTCTTCATGAGGAACAGATTTCATGATCACGGTGGCGATCGACCCTTTTTCTCGATGCCACTTCACGGCTGCGGTTAAGTCTAAATCGATTAAAGCATCGCCGCACAGCACGACAAACGTATCATCAAAAAATGGCGAGAAATCCTGAATTTTTTTCATCCCGCCTGCCGAGCCGACCGCTTCACCGACTAGCTCACCATCGACGATTTTGCCTTCAAAGGAGTAGCCAATTTGAACGCCAAACCGTTGCCCATCGCGAAAATAACTTTCTATCTCGTATGCCAGGTGACTTACATTCACCATGATCTCGTCAAAGCCGTGCTGCCTGAGCAGTTCTAACAGAAACTCCATCACAGGCTTTTGCAGAATGGGAATCATGGGTTTGGGAATCGTGTAAGTGATCGGACGAATCCGCGTTCCCTTCCCAGCCGCCAGAATCATGGCTTTCATAAATCGTTCTCTCTACCTTACACCGACAAATTTCAAGCGATCGACTGTCAATCTGGAGAAACTCCACAACTCAACAGTTTCTATAATTATGCAGGTCAAGTCTCAGGCAATAGGCAAACTGCACCCAACCTTTACATGACCTTTAGAGACTATAGCGGTTCTGCATCCGATGTGACACACCCCCAAGGTTGACCCTTCTGTATCGCCGCTAACACAAATATTTGGAGGCGTGGTCTCAATCGAGCAGAACGCTGGCAGAGAGTTCGCTGAGTCCAGAGTCTGCTAGTTGCAGCAGTGAGCGAATTTTTAAATCCTGGTAAAACTCTTCTTGCGATAACTCGACTTTATTTTGAGCTGACAGCAGCAATAGCGCCCAAAATACGCCGACTCGCTCGTGGTTGGGGTGATCGTGCAGATTTGCGCCGTCTTGAGGTCTTTGATCCTTTAAAGCGACCCAAAACTCTAGGACGAGATCAAAGTCGATCCACTCTTTGTCTTGAGCCACTTCTGTCCAATGGTCGTGAAAAAATTGCTCGATCGCCACCGCCATTTCTGAAAGGTTTTCTTGGTGAGCGAGTTCGGCGATCGTTCGGACTGCCTGAGCGCGAGACTGAGGCTTTGAGCGACGCAGTCGGGCACGAGGAGTTTGGTCTTCTAGAGTCGTGGCGATCAGTTGGAGTTGGTCGATTAGCTCTTTGAGAGTGACTCGCCGCTTTTGAGGAGGTCGTGCCACTGCTCTGCGTCGAAGCTGACGCTCTAAATTGGGAGGCAACCCTGCCCCGCCGAAGTCTGCCTCACTGAGAAATTCTTCCCCTTCAAACTCATCGGGATCGGCAGCGATCGCCTCTGGCTGAGTCAAGCTATCAGCTTTGAGCAACAGCAGCATCGACGCAT
>JBBRMC010000520.1:0-3403 GCA_038231055.1 Leptolyngbyales cyanobacterium | reverse complement strand
ATCTTTGCGCGCTGCAAGGTGTTTTCGTCCGCGTGTGCTGTCAAATAAACAACGGGAAGATTGAACTCTCGGCGGATCTTTTCGGCAGTGTCTACGCCATCCATCTCACCCCGCAGACGAATATCCATCAGCACTAAATCAGGCATCAGTTGAGACGCTAGAGCAAGTGCTTCTTCTGCACAGGTTGCTAGCGCAGCGACCGCATATCCTGCATTAATCAAACTGTTTTGAATATCTAAAGCAATAATGCTTTCATCTTCAACAATGAGAATAGTAACGGTTGACATCTAACCCTTCTGTTTTTGCTCGGCAAACATAATTTTAAATTTGACTCCACGATCGTGCTCTAAATCGATGGTGCCATGTAGCTGTCTAGTGAGGCTGCAAACTAGCTGTAAGCCCAATGATTTTGTGGTGCGGAAATTCAAATCATTTGGAAACCCCGAACCATTATCTTGAACAATGAGCGTGTAGCAATCTTCAGCTTCAGACAAGAGATGAAGACTAATTTCTCCGGCTTGACCTGCTGAGAAGGCATATTTTAACGAATTTGAAATTAGCTCGTTGATAATTAGCCCACAAGGAATAGCAGTATCAATGCTGAGACGCACATCTTCGACATTTAGATTGAGCTTGATCACCCGTGAGTTAACTGAGTAGGAGCGAAATAAATCATTTGCCAAACTACGGATGTATTCTGCGAAATTGGTTTTAGCTAAGTCCTCTGATTGATAGAGTTTTTCATGAATGAGTGCCATCGCCCGGACGCGGTTTTGACTTTCTTTAAACACCTCCAAAATGCGATCATCTTTAATGTACCCGGCTTGCAGTTTGAGCAAACTAGAGATGACCTGAAGATTATTTTTGACGCGGTGATGAATTTCTTTGAGCAATACCTCTTTTTCTTCAAGCGATGCATGAATCTGATCTTCTGCCCGCTTACGATCGGTGATATCCACTACTGAGCCAATGATTTCGACGGGTTGCCCTTGGCGATCGCGCAAAAGTTTCATTCCGTCCCGCAGCCAGCGATAAACGCCATCTTTATGAAGAAATCGATATTCACAGGTGAGTTGCTCGACCTCGAAGAGTTGAGAGACGTGCTCTAGCACCGTGCTTAAATCATCAGGATGAATTCGCTCAAGCCAGAAATGGGAGTCTTTAAGATATTGCCAAACTTCATGGCCTAATTGCTGAGTGATGTTTTCGCTGACAAACGTGCAGGAGCGGTTGCGGTTGGGATGACACGTGTAGATGACTGAGGGATTAGATAAGAGCAGATATTTTAGACGTGCCTGCGTCGCGATCAGGGCTTTTTCTGACCACTTACGCTCGGTGATATCTCGCTGCAAGGTGACATAGTGAGTTAAAGTGCCGTGATCATTCATGATGGGCACTAGGTTGAGATCGACCCAAAACTCAGAGCCATCTTTGCGGTAGTTAACTAGCTCCGTTTGCACGGACGTGTGATCACGAAGCGCCTGATGAACTTTGTCGAGTTGAGCACGATCGCTTCTCGACCCTTGAAGAAGGCGCGGAGTTTTGCCGATGACTTCTTCTGGCGTATAGCCTGTTGATTCGGTAAAGGCAGCGTTGACATAGGTGATTAAAGGATTTTCAGGGTCGCCAGTGGTGATGATGACGGAATCATGTCCGTTAATGACAACCGACTCAAATAGACGGAGACGCTCTTCGGCGCGTTGGCGTTCTTGCTGAGCTTGCGCCTCTTGAAGCACGATCGAGAGATAATCAGCGATTTCGGTCAGTGTTGAAATTTCGTAATCACTCCACTGGCACGGCTCAGATGAGTTGAAACTGAGTAACCCAATTTGCTCAGTTGAATGCTGAACGCGAACCGCAAGCAAGGCGTGGGTGCCTCTTGAAAGCATTTCGTCTACAAGGGGTGCTAAAAAGTTGGCTTGAGTGACATCGGCAATCACGATCGGGTCACGCCGCTCAATTAATTCTAGGTATTCGGGGGCTTGCTTCACGTCTAAAACTGCCCCTTCTAACTTCATCATCGCTTCGGGCTGGGTAGAGTGAACCGCTGTAATAGTCCCATTGGCGATCACCTCATAGAGAATTCGCAGGGCTTTAAAGTGCTGTCCAATTTGTCGCACCGTCGATGCAATGACTTGCTCAACCGACACACCAGACGTGATGCCTCTAGAAATGTTATTAAGCAACTGTAGGCAGACTTGGCTTTCTCGTAAGCTTTGCTCAATCTGGGTGCGTTGTGCAATTTCTAGCTGAAGCTGCCGATTGGCGTGGCGAAGTTCTGCGGTGCGTTCTTCAACTCGAACTTCTAAGTCTTTTTTGGCATCGCGAAGCGCTTCTTCTGCCTGCTTGCGTGCAGTCACATCCGTTGCGACCCCAATTATTCCTAACACGTCGCCCTGCTGATCGAGAAGCGGCGTGAGGCGATTGTCATAGGTGACTCCGTTTAGATTGAGGATTAAATCACTTTCTGCCCCATTGAGAACTTGATGAACTGCTTGGAGAATATCGGGATGATCTCTGTATAGGTCAAAGATAGACCGCCCGACGACTTCACCTGGTTTGAGGCTCATGGCTTCTAGCCCTTTGCCTTCTGAGAGAGTAAAGATGCCATCACGATCGAGGGCATATAAAATTGTTGGGGTGTTGGTGACAACCGTTCGCAGCAGTTCTTCTCGCTCAGCGAGGGCGGCTTCAGCTCGTTTAGCATCGGTGATGTCGCGCGAGCTGATGACCCTGCCGATCGTGCGATCGCCCAGTTTTTGTGGTTTAGAATGCCGCTCAAAAACCCGTCCGTCGTGCAGTTCTAACAGTCCACAGGCTTCGAGATGGGGCTGGTCTAATTCAACTTGTAGCTGAGTTAGAAAAGAGCCTGGATCTTTAAGCAGGTCAACTGTGGCATCCAGTAGCTCCTGATCGTTTGACAGCGATAGGGCAGAGTCGGGCAAATTCCACTGAGTTAGAAATTGACGATTCATCGTCAGAATGTTGCCAAAGATATCGATCGCTAAGATGCCATCTACGGTCGCTTCTAACGTGGTTTGCAGGAGACACAGAGATTGCTCTAAATTTTCCTGTGTGCGTCTGCGCTCGGTGATGTCAGTGATCATCGCCAAAATGCCTGTCTGATCACCTTGGGCATCTAAAATTGGGGTTGCAGAGACGATCGCCCATAAGTCCGCCCCATCTTTGCAGCAAAACTTGCAGTCATGCGGCTCTTGTCTGCCCTGGCGAAGTTGCTCTAGACAGTGGAGCATAATTTCTCGCCCTTCATCGTCTAGAAAGTCGAATAATGGTTTGCCCTGCATCTCTTCGACGCTGTAGCCTAGCATTTGAGCCAGTCGCCCATTGGTGAATTCGGTATTTTCGTCAGCGTCTAAGACCCAAATTCCCTCAGTTGCGGTCT
>JBBRMC010000519.1:0-3406 GCA_038231055.1 Leptolyngbyales cyanobacterium | reverse complement strand
CCCATCAGCCGAGTCACCGTGACCCGCGTAGACCCGATCGCACTCCCGATTTGAGCATGGGTTAATGGAAAGGGCAAACAATAGCCTTCATCAGTTGGCTCCCCATACTCTTCGATCAGGAGGGTGAGAAAGCCTAGAAGACGATCGATTGTGCGACGCTGACCTAACGTGCTCAACCAGAGAAGTTTGCGCTGATGCTGGTAGCGGAACGCATCTAACACTTCGCGGCGGAAATGAGGCCAGTTGTCTAAATCGTGCCAATACATCCAAATCACAGAGGTTTGATCGACGTGAGCGTAGCTCTGCAACGTAAACGGGGACTGGGCAACAATTTCAAATGGTTGACCTGTGCCCACAAAACCTAAGAACGCCTCTTCTGGGCTGATTCGAGCCAGTCGAGTGGTGGTGGTGCCTGTTGCGTTTACTTGTGCCGTACCTACGAGTCGAACTGCACCTTTTTGAACTAGATAAAGCAAACCTGGGCGAGTCGGAACCTTTTCGTCTTTATTGAAAGAGCGAACTCGATAGTGTTCTTGCGCCCAGTCAATAATCCGTTGCCAGGTTAAAAAGGGACGAGACGCTTCCGAGTTTTGTTGGGGAGATACTGAGTACATAAGTTTGTTGGAGAACAATATGAGGACTTTGACAAGTGCTGGGCAGCTAGTGTAACTAAACCATTGCCTCAATCCTTGAGCAAATCGGAATGGAGACAGAACGAAAGAAAGTTAGCTATTTTTATGAGTCTTTGCATTTTCACTGACGCGTCTGTAAATAAACCCCGATTTCTCGATTCGCAGCGTCTCCACAATCATACCCACGCTCAGTAGAAGCAACTAGGAAGACTTAAGAATGTTCAACGAATTTTATCCTACTTTAGAGCATCAACCGTAAATACCATGAACTGTGACTTACATAAGATCACTTACTTCGCGCTTCGCACATTGTTACTGGTCAAACTTTGTGAAGTAATCTACCTTGCGGTAGACGCTACGGTAGACAAGGTGTGCCCCAATACAGCTCAGGATTACTTTAGTAGCTCGAAAGTTAACCTGCTCCTAAAATCATTTTCGCTCAAACGGCTAGAAAATAGGACGTTTAGCGTTGTTTATCAATCTTCGATCGCGTTTCAGCTTTCCTCAGTGTTACGGAGAAGCTCTTTAGAGATAGCGTATCAAATCTTAGATGAATTTCATCGAAAAAACATAAATCTTTGTCAAGAGGATATGACAAAAGCTGAAAGGATTCTCAGTGATTTTACGGGATCGGTCTTTTCAGATGGACTGCTTCAGTTTGAGTTGGGCGATCGCGGCTTGTCGATCTGGTTACAGAGTTTAGTCGAGTCGCCATCACGATCGCCCTTAGAGAAACTAACGTCATTCTCGATCAACTCCTTAGAGGACAAGAGCAACCTGTTTCTTTGTCAGCATAGTCATGCCCGTTGCTGCTCTTTGTTGCGTCATGCTCACAACTCAGTGATTACCTTAAATCATTTAGATCACTCTTCAGAGCACCCCTGGATGATTCTTACTCCTGAGCCAATTCCCTGGCTGACAATTGATGGAAATCTCTTCTTGGCTAAGCCAGCAGAGCGGAGATTAATAGCCCAAATTGTGACGATCGCAGATAATTTTTCTGATTTGATGACCGATTCTCAATTTTGTTTAGCGGCTACAACGAGCCTCAGCCAATGTTTTCGGACGTTTTTTCAGACCTGCCAAATCTTCGGATCAGATTCAAATTCAAAGATACACCTCTCTCAAGGTAGATTAGGTTTAGTAATAATAACCCAGCGCTTATTAAACCAGTTGATTGAAGTTGGGTTGAATGAGCAGGCACCCTTTGAACTGTGACTTCAAACCATCTTTATAAACATAAAGCGATCACTAAACGGTCGAAAATGACATAAAAATGCCATCACAGCGTCATAACTTATTTTTATTTAACAAGGGGATGACAAAATCAAACAACTCAGATAAAGTACAGAAGTGTGAGGAGCGAACCAGTTAAGGGCATCGAGCCGAAACACGGTCCGTCGTCGGTGCTCTTTCTGATTTTAAAGGTCACGCAATTTTTAACCTACTTAAAGTCGCAGTACAAGCTCTTCAATGGCAGCGGCTGCCCCATCTAGTTCTACAGGTGGAGCGACCCAATCGGCGATCGCTTGCACTGCTTGCGGTGCGTTACCCATTGCAACGCCGACTCCAGCATATTCAATCATTTCGACATCGTTAAAGTTATCTCCGATCGCCATCACATTCTCTGGTTTGAGTCCCAATAGGTCTTCAGCTAGATAACGGACGGCGGCTCCCTTATTAGCAACAGGATTGGTTGCCTCAAAAAACGTCGCCACGGATTTTGTTAAATACAGTTCAGCAGGCGTGTACTGGGTTTTCAGAGATCCCAGCAGATGGTCGATCAGGTCAGTATCATCGCTGAGGGCTAAAACCTTAGTTGGCTCGGTCGAGAGCGTGCGGCGCAAATCGCCGACTGCGATCGGCTGAATGTCCGCTCGTTCTGCATAGGCTTTGGTTTCAGGAGTGATTTCGCGCACATACAGTTCATCGTTGATATAAAAATGCACCGAGAGCAGCGATCGTAGGTGAGGTTGCTCAAAATAATCCAGTAACCCTAACACTTGGTCTTTAGGGACAGACCAGTGACGATCGGGCTTTTCAGATCCTGGAGTCTGCATCCACGCACCCTGATAGGCAATGAGCGGCAGCCCAGACCCAACCTGTTGATGAAAGCGCAACGCTGAACGAAACATTCTCCCGGTCACGATCGCGACCTGCACTCCTTTTTTTTGTGCTTTGCAAATCATCTCTAACACAGGTTCACGGATATCATTAGATTTGCCCGCGATCGTGCCATCAATATCTAACGCCAGAAGACGAATGTCTGCCTTAGCGGACTGCTGCATTGTGACTGTTCCTTTTTTAAATTTTTCCATCTGCTTAAGATTCGTATAACGCATTAGAAATGCAATTCACTAAGGATCGTGAATCAAATAACCTGTAAGACTTGTGAGCGTCTTCTGCCTTCCTCACGAAGTGGGGCGAAGCCCTCGCCAATCCTTCTCCCCAAGGAGAAGGGCTAGAGTCCTGTTCCCTCTCCTTGGGGCTACCGTGTACACACAAGTTGATCCGCTCCGTCATTGCCAAAACCTTATGTCCCCTAAATCCCCCATTCTGGTGGACTTTGAGATGAAACGAGGTTTTAGAGGTCAAGCTATTTATCTTGTTCAAAGTCCCCCAATTTTGGGGGATCTAGGGGGCATAAGCCGACTCAAACGAAGCGACGAGGACTTGTGTGTACACGGTAGCTCCTTGGGGAGAGAGCTAGGGTGAGGGTGAGACGTTGCACCTTAATAAATCCACGCTCCTAACGCTCAGAGACATCGCCGATT
>JBBRMC010000518.1:0-3406 GCA_038231055.1 Leptolyngbyales cyanobacterium | reverse complement strand
CGCCACCGGGCAAAGCGCCCTATGGCTATCGGCGCAGCAAAAATCGCTATGTAGTTGATCGGGCGACGGCTCCGATCGTCAAAGAATTTTTTGAGCAATTTTTGCTTTATGGATCGTTGCGGGGTGCTGTGCGGTATTTAGAGAAAAAATACAGCAAGAAAATTTCCGTCTCGACCGGACAACGATGGCTCACTAATCCCGTTTATCGAGGCGACTTAGAATATCAAACCGGAGACATAATTGCCGATGCTCATGCCGGAATTCTGTCTCGTGACGAAGCGGCTCAAATCGATCGCTTGCTGCGGCGAAATCGTCGCCTTCCCTCTCGCACCGCCAGTGCTCCTCGATCGCTAGCCGGATTAGTCGTGTGTGAAACCTGTCAGTCTCCGATGACCGTGACTCGCGTGGCACCTCGCGGCAGAGATACCAAAGACTATTTATACTTGCGTCCCACTCGCTGCCCCAAAAAACCGAAGTGCAAAGCGATCGAGTATGAGCAGATTTTGCAAGCGACGATCAAGCGGATTTGTGAGGATTTGCCTCGTGCCGTTGCAGCAGTCAATATGCCCGATATGAACCTCGTCAAACAGGGAATTGAAGGCGCGATCGCTGCCAAGAAAGCTATTCTCACGCAGCTTCCTGACTTAATCGAAAGCGGTATTCTCGATACCGAGAGCGCAGACTTACGTACCTATACTGTTCGCACCGAGATTGCTCAACTACAAGGCAAACTTGCCCAACTGCCGCCTGTTAATTTGAGAGCGATCGCCCAAGCTGTCTCGATTCCTCAGTTTTGGCTCGACCTGTCAGAACCTGAACGTCGCTTTTACTTCCGAGAATTCATTCGTCAAATCGATCTCATCCGCAACGAAGCGGACTGGGCGTTAAAACTCGTCTTTATTTTTTGAGTAGTCGTCCAGAAGAAGTAAAGGGTGGGATTATGTTCAACAGCAGCCTGTCTTAATATCTATACTGTGTAGATACTACGCTGCTTTGAGTTAACAATAAGCGCTTTACGATCGACTAAAAAAGGCAGAAGGAGATACCCTAAAAAGGTCAGATAATTTTTCAATGTGTTCTGTAGTGAGCTTACGCTTTCCATTCAGAATTGCAGACACAATTGACTCAGTTTTGAAAACAGGAATTAAATCCTTTTGCTTAATATCAAATTCCTCGATCAGTGCTTTAAGCAACTCAACACCGCTTAAATCTGGGACTGATATATGTTTTTCTTCATATTCACGAACAAGAATACCCAACACATTGATGTAGTCCTGCTCTTCAGGCGTTATTTCACCGGAGTCAATCAAAGCATCAATAACCTTTTGAACTTCAATTAACTCCACCTTAGATTTAATTGGGTGAGGTGGAAACTTTTTTAGAAGCTCAATATATTTATTCGATTCGGCTGTAACCATCTTTTTTCTCCATTAATATCGATAACTCGCCGAAAAGCTATTCGTACCAATCATCCTTTTTCCAATCGTTTCTGTCATACTCTGCGTGAGTGAGAACGGTACGGATGAAAACCTTTTGATAGGTGTAGTCAACGAAAGCAATCAATCGATACTTGTTGCCTCCGACGTTGAAGACTGTAAGATTTCCAACTTGGTCAGCAGAAGAAAAAATCTCCCGTAATTTTACAAAGTTCTGCCAGTTTGCCGTAATCGTTAACTTGTACCAAAGAAGTAGGCTAGTTTTAGAATCAGGATGCTTCTCCCAAAAATTCACAAGACGTGATCGAGTGATAACGTGCATAACTACCGAAGCTAGGGCAGAAGATCTGTAGGTATATAAAACATGGAATTGCCTAATAGCTCCAGATGTTCTCAGAAGGTTTTTCTAGCTAAAGTGTAACTTGTTGTTCATCTGCCATATCGACAGCAAGAAACAAAAAACGGCGAATGCAAGCTATCATCCACCGATCGTCTTGAAAAACTTGTTTAGTTTTATGGAGTCGGAGCCGTCCCAGTTGCAGGTGGCACAACCTGAATCGGGGCAGGTGCCACAGAAGACGGTTGCCCCTGAATGCGTTGCCGCTGCTGTGCCCGAAATTGCGCCGCCGCATCGTCTAAGTTTTGCTGCTGTTGCGCTTGAAAATCAGCAGGATTTGTTCCGCCTGTGCTGAGTCGTTGTATTAGGTTAAGCACACTAGTCGATGAACCATCACTGCGATTAGAAAAGATATCAGAAAGACCGTCTTTTGATTGCGTATCACTGAAAGGATCGACGCTCGTCACCTGAGCGATCGAAGGTTGAGCAATTAAAGACACCATGCCCAAGCCCACGACAAAATTAAGCGCGACCCAAGCAAGTGGCTTAACAGACTGAATCTCAAGTTTGGTTTTCATCGCCGTGGAAATCCTGAATAATGAATGCTTACTGCTAATTCTACTCAAGACGCAATAATCTGAGTTTTGCTCCTGACACCTTTAATTTCAAAATTTTACGCCAAAGTGCGCTTGAGGAGCGGCTGAATTGCCAAGAATGCTACTACGTTAAACGCTAGCAAAATTAGCAAAGATGCTCCCATCGTCACCGATCCCCATGGGGCATTCACCACAACACTGCCAAGATTCCAATCACTGTGGAGATAGACATAGCGGATTGGCTCGATCGCATAGCTCAGCGGATTGAGCGTCGCGACCACTTGCAACCACTTGGGCATAAACGACAAAGGCACCAATGCCGTACTCGCAAACAGGAGCGGTAAGTTTGTGACAAAAATCACTGCAATCAGTTCGATGTGACCAGGGAGGGCAAACGCTAATCCCAGGCTCAAGGCGGTTACGGCAAGAACGAGCATTAACACAATCAGTCCGACCAGTGCCAATCCTGTAGCGTTAGGCAAACCCGAACCGAGTAATGCGCTCATTGCCACGATCGCTGCGGTTTGGATCAAGCTCAAGGTTGTAATGAAAATCGCAGATGCCATCACGATCGAGAATCGAGACGCAAGAGGGGCAACTAACAAACGGTTCAAGAAGCCAAACTCACGATCGAACATCACAGGCAATCCAGCATTCAATGCACCTCCAAATGCTGTGAACACAATAATTCCTGCTCCGAGAAACTGTCCATAACTAGCGCTCTCGCCAAACAATCCTTGAGGCGCATTTTGAAACAGTGCCCCGAATAAGACCAACCACATCAACGGCTGAATAATGCCTGCTGCCAGAGTCGAAGGGCGACGCTGAAGTTGAATAAATAAACGGCGAGTCAACGCCAGCGTTTCTTGAACAAAATCGCCTAAAGGAGTGGATTGAGGAGTAGCGATCGAGCCTTCTCGATCAGTCAGAAACTCAGATTGGGGAGGAGTAATGGTGCGACTCATAAGAAAAATTTTGAATGAGTGGTAAGAAATCTTGAATTTAAGTTGATCGAAAACAGCCCTCTATCACCGCAT
>JBBRMC010000517.1:0-3412 GCA_038231055.1 Leptolyngbyales cyanobacterium | reverse complement strand
GCTACATGTCCACGCTCAAGAAGCAAGGGTTGAATGTGTTGGACGCGCTCAAGCAAGTGTTCTTGGGTAATCCAACTATCCCTCAACCTGAGTAGTTACCATCAAGATTCAATTGAGGCACTTGCAGATTGCTCAGAGAACTTTGAAGCGTCTTCTGAATAGTGTCAGGGTCGAACCCAGCCGTTAATTCTCGTCGTACGGCTGCTGTGATCTCTTCTGCGGTCGAGACAACTTGAGTCTTGGCTACATTTGCCCCTAGCATGGTGCCTGCTGCGCCCATGATTCCCTGCACTCCTGAGGTGGCAGTCTTGATAAAGGTGCCAATCAAAGAGCCAACCGCACCAGAACCTAGCCACACCAGTACAGAAAAATAAGTTGCCCAGATCACAACGCCTATAATTGCGCCCAGCGTTGCACTTCCGACTAAGCTTAGTTTTACCGCTAGAAAACTGGCGATAAACAGCGCGATCGATGCAGAGACTAATACAAAAAGCCCTAATTTTGTTTCAATTCCGCGAATGCTGTCGCCAATGCTATCGGAGTCATCCGTGTCTGGCACTGCACCAGGACTTGCGACAAAGGCAACCGATAAGTTAGTGAGCAGAAATTGGAAGGCGAATGCCATCATCAACCCTGAAACTAACGCAACCAGAAATTGAGAACCAGAAAATACAAGATCTTCTTCGAGTGCCATGATTCCTGGCTCTACTGAAGCCTGTGCCACTTGCATCGAGTGGCTACTCAGTTCTAATATCGTGTTTAAAGCTTGAAACATATGTTTCCTCCGTTTTTAAAGCTGCTTGTTTAAGTAGTTGCAATAGGTCTGAGCCTGCTTAATCTGTTGGAGAAGACCCAAATTAGCTCACTAAGTCGATCGAGTCACCACGTTAGGGCTGAATCGAGTCTCAAGCAGAATCACTCTGTCTGCTTTAAATCTAATGAACAGTTCTCTCGATCAACACCTACCGTTGGAAGTAGGTTTCTAGAAAGGTTGATCAATCGCAATCTTTTGCAACAAAAGGTTTGAGACGTTAGGTTAAGACAGAACTTTCTGCCCAAAGCAACTCCAACCTAAGCAAGAGGAAAGGCATTGTGCGAGAGTTTAACTTTAAGTAAAGCTAAATTAATGACTTTAGATGCGGAACCCGCTAAAATTTTTACTGTAGAATTTTGTTCTCAGTACGATCGCTTCATTAGCATTGCATTGCAAGTTTGAGATCTGATATGAACCCTTTAAAGCTGCGTCCTGAAGACTGTTCAGCTTTTGGACGGCTTGTTTTACAATATCTGCAAGAAAATCCGCAAACCAACATGAGTCAGCTTGCTAAGCAAGTTAGAATCTCGCGGGCTGGGTTAGGTTGGATTTGCCTCAAGCGTAGCGGAATTGAAGAGGAAACAGCTAGAAGGGTTGCGCATCAGATAGGGGCTGACATGACTAAAGTTGCCCGTCTTATCTATGAAAATAAGTTAGAAAACTTAATGGATTCGGGTGGACTAAACTATATCGCTAAGCTAGACAATAAACTAATTAAAAAGCCTATTCCAGTAGAAGATGCGATCGCTGGGTTAAATTCTGTCTTCCATGCGTTTCACTATGTGACTAGAAGTGTTCCTGAAATAGAAAAGCCTTCTGATTTTCAGATTTATAAGCAAGCCTTTGACATCGTTAAGACACAGTTTCTGAAAGACAGAAAGATATCTAAAAAGTAGTCGCTAATGGTTAGATATCACCGTTTGGGAGTGCGTGGCAAACTTTGAATTTGTTGCGTGGCTCTTGTGATCTGTCGATAGGTTCGTCCGGCTGCCCGTCCATCAACATAGAGTTGCCGAGTTGGATAGTTTTGCAGCACTTCAATCAGCGACACTCGATTATCTTTTGCAGAAAGCACGATCGCGGCTCTGAGTGCCTGTCTATTTGCATCGTCTACGGGAGTTTGAAGCGCTTCTCCCAACTGATCTAAAACACGCTCTCCACTAGAACTGTTGAGAAATCGATCGAGCGTCAGCAAATCAACGTTCAGATCTCGGTTGAGAACACGACGAATCGCGCTAGGCTTTTGGCGAAATAGGCGGAAGGAGCCGCTTAGAGACGGCGATGCTTGACCTGTTTGAGCAAATTCTGCCAGTTGGGACACTGAGATCGACTCTCCAAATATCCCGTAGCGAAACACAATGGTTTCAGCCGCCATTCCCCTAAAGGCAGTGAGGGCGATCGTAGGAGCAATGAGCAAGAGAGTTCCAAAACGAGCGATTAAACCCCAGTTGAAAAAAGCAGGTTTGACTCTCATGAAAAACACCAAAGTCTTATTTTATACTCGTTTAATTCTTGAATGCGGGTTTGATTGGTCATGGCGCTACCGATCGCAGACGTTTCACCGAAATGTCTCTACGGGGTATGGGGAACATGCGATGAATCAATTCAGCGATTTGTCGCGATCGACTCTGATAATTGCGGCTTACACCTGCTAGTGATAGCCTCTAGGATTTTGTTTTCTTCATCGGATAGATGCTGATCTCGCTCGGCAAGGCGCTGGCATTGGGCAAATAATGGCACTGCAAAGTCACAGTCCAATTGTTGCAATATCAGGTCTAAAGGTTGAGGCGTTTGTAGATTTGTTTCGATGGTTTTTAGGGAATTTGGGTCAAGTTGCAGCGTCTTCAGTTCGGGCAAAATGTCCCCCCAATTTTTGTTGGGATAGCTGGCTAAAACCATGTGGGCAAGAATTTGATCCATCACGGTTTGTTGCACGATCGCAGCATTCAAATACTGTTCGCTTTCTTGTCGAATCGTTTTTAGAGCTTCTGTAGCTGGCTCAGCACTGTCTGCATTCAGTTTGGCTTCATAAAAACGACTCGCCGCATAGCCAACGGAATAAAGAATGGTGGCATTTGTGCTAGCTCCAATTAAAGTTCCAGCTAAGGGCACGTTTCGCAAAAATCCTAAGCCTGCTTTCACGGCATTGCCTCCTCCCAATGACAGCCCAAAGATCGCTAATACTTCACCTTTCCGGGCTGGGTCGTGCAAATCTAACCCATAAGCCGCTGCAATTTCGTAGACGAGTTCGGTTTGCAGTGCAGTGGTGGCAGCGAGGTCGATCGCTAAGAGTGCTACGGCTAATCCAGGAATCAGGCTACTCATAGCTCCGACTTTTCCAGCATCGATGGCTTTTTTGACCATCAATCGATGCACAATCTCGCTGGGTGATTCTTTTGGATATTGCTGCTGGAGCGCTCGAACCGTGGATTTTGCTTTTTCGACATCCACTTGACCCACTACCCCGAGCAACCAATCTAGTCTCAATACACCTGCCACTCGTCTTACAAACGGATTGTTTAGCCCCGGTATTTTTGCAAGAACCCCGATCGCGTGTCCGGCTCCTGTCGTGGTGCTGCTGATTAAACGCACGGCTTG
>JBBRMC010000516.1:0-3412 GCA_038231055.1 Leptolyngbyales cyanobacterium | reverse complement strand
ATCGCAGCGTCAAATCGAGCAAGCTGCATTGCAGTGGAAGCAGAGCGATCGTCAGTCCGATTTTTTGTTACGAGGCATTCGACTCGCCCAAGCAGAAGAACTCTATGTAAAATACACCGACGAACTGCCGCCCGACACACTACGATTTATCGAAGCCTGTTTTATCGAACGCCAACGAGAACAAACTGAAGCCAAACGCAGACTTCGCAGAGCGCAAACAACCGCCAGTGTGATTGGAGCATTAGGGATTGCAGCGTGTGGGCTGGCAGGCTTTGCCTATTGGCAACAACGCACCGCACAACTGCGAGAAATCGAAGCCTTATCCGCGTCGTCTGAAGCGTTGTTGTCATCCAACCATCAGCTAGAGGCATTGATCGCAGGAGTCAAAGCAGGACGGCAAGCCCAGCGCCTCGATCGCTTCTGGGGCGCGGCTGATTCTCGCATGGACATGATTGCTACGCAGTTCCCCTTAGGGGTAATCGCAACTCTGCAACAAGCGCTCGATCAGACTCAAGAACTTAACCGATTAGAAGGACATAGCCAGAAAGTAAATGATGTTAACGTTAGTCCCGATGGAAAATTAATCGCTACCGTCAGTGATGACAAAACATTAAAACTGTGGGGAACCAACGGTATTTGGATTCGGAGTTTAACCAACCAGGAACGTATTAACTCAGTTACCTTTAGTTCAGATGGCAAAGTTTTAGCAACGTCAAGTGCAGACAAAACCATCAAACTGTGGAATCAAAACGGAGGACGATTAAAAACCCTGAGCGGACATCAAGACTGGACAACTGATGTGCAGTTTAGCCCTGACGGGCAACGGTTAGCCAGTGCAAGCCGAGACGGAACGATTAAACTTTGGAGGCTCGATTATCCCAAAGGGGAACTGCATAGCAATCGCTCTCAGCTCATTCAAACCTTTCGCGGTCATAAAGGATGGGTTAACAGCATTCGATTTAGTCCTGATGGCAAACTTTTGGTGTCTGCTGGCGAAGATGGCACCGTCAAACTTTGGCAAGCCGATGGCAAAACTAATAAATTGCTAAAGAGTTTTGTGGGACATCGCGATCGCATCACTGCGATCCAATTCAGTCCTGATGGTAAGCGTCTCGCAACCGCTAGCGCCGACAAAACGGCAAAACTTTGGTCACTGACAGGGCAGCTATTAGAAACCTTTGAAGGACACACGGATCAGGTGAATAGCATTAGTTTTCGTCCTGACAACAAGCTGATCGCAACGGCGGCGGCAGATGGTACGGTCAAACTTTGGAGCTTAACCGGAGAATTGCTGCACACGATCGCTGCTCATTCCGCCGAGATTACCCGTGTCCGATTCAGCCCAGATGGAGCAGTCTTGATGACTGCCAGTGCTGACAAAACCGCTAAACTGTGGAGCGTTCCTGACGTTAAACCGCTTGATAACGGACTATCTGCCACCAGTCTCAGCCCCGATGGTCAGACGATCGCTGCCGTGAGTGGCAAAACCATCCAGCTTTGGAGGCGCAGCAATGGAACCATTCAACGATTAGCTGTCACCCTAAAAGGACACACTGCCGACATCACAGCCTTAAGTTTTAGTCCTGATGGCAAACTACTCGCGTCTGCCAGTGCCGATAAGACCATCAAACTCTGGACTATGACCAACGGATTGCCAATCAGAACCCTAACCGGACACCGCGATCGTGTCACTACTCTCAGTTTTCGCAATGATGGCAATGTTCTTGCCTCTGGCAGTGCCGACAACACCATCAAACTCTGGACGGTTGCAGACGGCACTCTCACAGACACGCTCAAAGGGCACACTGACGAAATCTCTGCCGTTCGCTTTAGCCCAGACGGTCGGCTTCTTGCGTCGGTCGGTTATGACAACACCCTCAGACTTTGGTATCCAGACAGCACTGCCTCGATCGTGTTGGGGCGACATCGCCTCGCGATCGCCTCGCTCGACTTTAGCCCAGATGGACATACGATCGCGACGGGCAGTTGGGACAACACCATCAAACTGTGGAGGCTCAGCGATGCTAAACCCGACAAAGAAGCAACTCCAAGCCACACCCTAACCGGACACAGTGACGGAGTAACCAGCCTCAGTTTTAGTCCAGATAGTCAGACTCTCGCCTCTGGCAGTGCCGATTCTACTCTCAAACTTTGGGACGTTCAAGACGGCTCTCTGCTCAAAACATTAAACGGACATCACGATCGGATTCAAAGTGTTCACTTCAGTCCCGACGGTCAGGCTCTGATCAGCAGCAGCAATCAGCAAGGTCTTCTGGTCTGGAACTTAAACTTAGATGAATTGCTCAAGCAGGGATGTGATCGACTCCAAAATTATCTGCGCAGCCATCCTCCGAGCGATCGTAAGTTGTGTTCATCTTCATAGAAGTGAAGCAACATCGTTCTGATATCTGTTTTATTCTCATCCCAAAGATGCTTGATTAAGCGGCAAGTAGGGTTTATCTTGCCCACAGATATTAGAAAGGAGTGGATTTGAGCAATGGTGAAACTATCTATTAAGTGGTCTGTCTTGCTGTCTGTTATTACCGGGTTGGTCATCGTTGGTTTGCAGTTCTTCTGGGCAAAACCTGCTCTATCTACCATGCCAGATTCATCTGCTCTTAACTCACCGACGATCGTGGCAACTGCCGCAGCCGCACCCACGCTTGGAGCAGCCACTTTAGGCGGCAAACCTGTTTATGTGCTTACTATGACTCGTGCCGGAGATAGAGTGCTGGTGCGCTGTTATCCGGGCTATCTGCCAACCATTACGATTCAGTCTATGGGCGGAGCAAACACAGCTAAAGAAGGGATGATGACCTGCAAGTCACCCGCCTAAAAGAATGTGCTGGGAATCGACCCCAGCAACCCAATTGAGTCGAAACCAGACGATCGGAGAGCCATCGTGCAAAAATGATAAGCGTTCTTCATCGATCGTGCTATGCCGCGCCTGAACCATATTTTTGTGTTTCCGATCAAATCCTTGGATGGCGTTTCAGTCAGTCACACTACGATTCTGCAAGGTGGTTCACTGGCGCACGATCGGGAGTTTGTGATCGTCGATCGCGAAGGGCGATGGGTCAATGGCAAACGCACCGCAAAGATTCATCAGATCCGATCGCAGTTTAATCTCAACGCGAGAATCGTGACGCTTTCGATTCAGGGCGAAAATCCGGTGAGCTTTCACCTTGATTACGCGCGTCCGGCGATCGCTGCCTGGTTCAGTGATTTTTTTGAGTTTCCGGTCGCTCTTCAGCAAGACACCACGACCGGATTTCCAGACGATCCTGATTCACCAGGACCAACGATTATTAGCACCGCTACGATCGAGCAGGTTGCCTCTTGGTTTCCCGACTTTTCAGTTGAAGATGCACGCAGCCGATTTCGTACCAATTTAGAACTGACCGACGTTCCT
>JBBRMC010000515.1:0-3432 GCA_038231055.1 Leptolyngbyales cyanobacterium | reverse complement strand
TCAGGGAACTTTCGATCGCAGCCCTCAGTCTGATGCAAAGCTGTGTGAGACGTAACCTCTGATAAGTTATTCGTGCATTTGAATCGCTGTAAGTCAATTCATGTAGAATATCCGAGTTTCCTCAGATAGTTCACAGAGTTAAGTCTAGATGACTTGAGTCATCAACCTGATCAAGCATCTGAGCGTGATTTTTTAAGCGCTTTGCGGAACTCTGGATGAGTAGCAAGTTCTCTAAATCTAAATTTAGAAGGATTGTAGAGCTTGATGACAGATGACTGCCACAATAAGACTCGAATCATTCAATCCAACCTGCGACCGCCCCCGTAACCCTCCCTTACGTAGTCTGAAACCCTTACACATGTCTTTAGTCGGATGAAAGCAACTAATTCAGCCCCCCTTATTCTCAAGCTAGTCGGATTTATCTTAATCCTGTATTCGCTCATCGATTTTATTACTCTGCTCATCCCGATTAAGTCGCAAGACAATGCTTGGGTCGCGAGCACTTTTACTCAAATGGTTGATCGCGGCATCATTCCGATGATCGGGCTTGCCTTTCTGTTTCTCAGCTACTTTCTAGAGTCAGGAACGATTGCCTCCGATCGGGGCAAACCGTTTCTAAGTATTAGATTTTGGGCACTGGTTTTATCGGGTCTGCTAGGCTTGGTATTTTTGTTCATTGCGCCCCTCCACATGAACAACACCCGAATTCTTGCTGAGCAGTCAAACAAGCAAATCGACGATCGAGCCACCAACCTCACTGCTGATCTCAACAACAAAGTTCAGCAGCGTCAAGATCAGTTAACGGCTGCCCTCAAAGATGAAAAGCAGCGTCAACTTCTCGACCAGCAATTGACCCAGATTAGTCAAGCGATCGCCAGTGGGCAACTCAAAGGCGACCAGTTAGCTCAAGCCACCCAAGCGCAAAAAGAATTGCAGGATTTAAAGACTAATCCATCGGCGATCGAGTCTAAAGCGAAAGATTTCCGAAATCAGGGGTTGATCAAAATTTCTGATGAGCAAAAGCAGCTCAAAGCCCAAGCCGAAACCGATTTCCGCAAAACCAGTGTTAGGGTTGGGTTGAGCAGCCTGCTGTTAGCGTTAGGCTATAGCATTATTAGTTGGACAGGTCTACGAGAACTAGGAGTCTTTAGAGGCTCTCGGCTCAAGGCTCCGACTCGCTAGAAGATTCTATTCTCAGATTGAGCGGTTGACCGTTGACGGAGGTTCTGTCGATCGTCAACCGTTTGTTGTATATCTCCGATTTATCTAGTGTCGAGACACTCCGGTATGTTCTCAATCTTTATTCTCACTCACAACGAAGAAATTGATATTGCGGCTTGCATTGAGTCTGCATTGCTCTCAGATGATGTGATTGTTGTAGATTCGTTGAGCGACGATCGTACGGTTGAAATTGCTAATGGCTATCCCGTGCAGGTCATTCAACATAAGTTTGAGAGCCACGGCAAACAGCGTACCTGGATGCTGCGATCTGTTCCGGTGAAGCATGAGTGGGTCTATATTCTCGAAGCTGATGAACGGATGACTCCCGCGCTGTTTCAGGAGTGTTTAACCACGATCGAGCACCCCCAACACGTCGGATATTATGTCGCCGAGCGAGTGATGTTTATGGGAACCTGGATTCGTCACAGCACTCAATATCCTCGCTATCAACTGCGGCTGTTTGACAAACATAAAGTCTGGTTTAGCGATTACGGGCACACCGAGCGCGAAGTAGTTGAAGGCTCGACCGGGTTTCTTAGAGAAACCTACCCTCACTACACGTCTAGCAAGGGCATGAGTCGCTGGATTGACAAACACAATGTCTATTCGACAAACGAAGCGATCGAAACCATTCGTCAGCTTGAAAAGGGCAGGATTGAATGGGACGATCTCTGGTTTGGTCAATCAGAAGTCGATCGCCGCCGTGCCCTTAAAAATCTCTCGTTGCGGCTGCCATTTCGCCCGATCGTCCGCTTTCTCTATATGTATTTTTTACTAGGCGGCATTCTGGATGGTCGTGCCGGGTTTGCCTGGTGTACCTTGCAAGCATTTTATGAATACCTGATTTTGCTAAAGGTTTGGGAGATGCAGCATCAGCCCATCTCAAGCTCCAGTCTTCCATCTCCTCAACAGCCAAATGTTAAATAAGATACCAATCGTGTTCGGATATTCCTGATTGGGGATCAATGGTTAAATAGAAAAACCTAGATAGAGATATCCCTGTAGGGCTTGCAACATTTCTTTACAAGCTCTACAAATAGAGATAGAGACGTTTACGACAACTCTCACAATTTGTAGGTTGTTTAGCCTGGAGGTGCAGAACTCACGATGCGCTTTGCATTCTTTGAACTTTAAAATTCTTTTGTGACGAGTGATTGCCTCAATATTAAGTCAAGATTTCAATTTTGTGATAGTTGCAGCCAGTTGAAAGAGAGGGCTACCTGTGATCCAACGTCTGAAGCAAGACTTAAAGAATGACCTGATTGCGGGTCTGTTAGTGGTGATTCCGTTAGCCACTACTATTTGGCTGACGATTACGATCGCAAACTGGGTAATCAACTTCTTGACTCGCATTCCTAAGCAGATTAACCCCTTTGACGGTCTCAACCCGTTTTTGGTAAACCTGCTAAACCTGACGGTCGGCTTAACGGTGCCTCTGTTGTGCATCCTTTTGATCGGGCTGATGGCTCGAAATATTGCTGGACGCTGGCTCCTAGATTTTGGCGAACGCATTCTGCAAGCCATTCCTCTTGCAGGAGCTATTTATAAAACTCTCAAGCAACTGTTAGAAACAATCTTTAAAGACTCGAACGGACGGTTTCGGCGTGTTGTGCTGGTGGAATATCCACGTCCTGGAGTTTGGTCAATCGGGTTTGTCACGGGAGAGATCGGAGCAGAAGTTCAGTCTCATTTCTCTAATGAAATGTTGAGTGTTTTTATTCCGACGACTCCGAATCCCACGACTGGGTGGTATGCGATCGTGCCTGAATCGGGTGTGATTAATTTGGCGCTTCCGATCGAAGATGCATTTAAAGTGATTATTTCGGGTGGCATCGTCAGCCCTGATGCAGTTTCGTTAGCTTCTTTAACACCGCCCTCTAGAAACAAACGAGTTTTAGAGTCTTTGGTCGATCCGACTGCTCGCCAAGCACTGGCAGAAGATTAACTGTTTCATCGCGCGAGAGACCGAGACACTTGCCCTCCTGCCTAAATCCCTCTCCAAGCCAGCAGGGTTCCCTACCCTTCTACACCTGGCATTATCTGGGACGTGTGCAAAAGCATCAAAACCTCGATCGTCCAATCCGCCATTAAAACACTGAGATCGACGCGGTACACTACTGAGGAAACCCCTTGAGGAAACGTTGATGGCACGATCGAACAGTGGTAAATCAGAAATTTCTGCACCAGAATTACCTGTGATTTCAGAGTCTG
>JBBRMC010000514.1:0-3435 GCA_038231055.1 Leptolyngbyales cyanobacterium | reverse complement strand
ACGATGCAGTAATGTCTGAAACGCCGCCAGCAGCGTCATAAACAAGGTCACACCCGCCTGCTGGCTTAATTCCTCCAGGGCAGTTAGTAACGACTGCGGCAATTCTAGTAATTGACTAGCACCCTGATGGGTTTGCACCCCAGATCGAGTCGCAGCACCGGGCAAATTGAGAACAGCGACATCCTTTAACTGCTGCTTCCAATAGCGTAACTGCATGGTCAGCACTTCTCCCTGCAACCACTCTCGCTGCCAGTGGGCAAAATCAGCATATTGAATGGGTAATTCCGCTAATGCAGTAGGTCTATCTTCAACCAACGCCGCATACAGTTCGCCTAACTCTCGGATCAAAACGCCACTTGACCACTCATCAAAAATAATGTGATGCAGTGCCATCAGTAATAGATGCTCATTGTCCTGCAACTGCCACAGGTGAACTCTAAGCAGCAGTCCTTTATCTAAATAAAAAGGCTGCTGAATCTCTTGCCAGATTTGCTCAAGGGCAGTGTCTTCACGATCGCTAGCAGACAATCCCCGTAAGTCAGTCAACCGAAAGGGGACTTGCCGCTCATGAGCGATCACCTGAACCAGTTGCCCATCGATCACATCAAATGTAGTTCGGAGGATTTCGTGACGACGGACGATCGCTTGAATGCTTTGATTGAAGTGCGATCGCTGTAGCGAACCTGTGAGCCTGAAAACCAAAGGAATCACATACAGCGAGGCTCCAGGAAGCATCTGCTCGATAAACCACAAGCGCTGCTGAGCAAACGAGGCTGGAAAGATGAAGACATCTTCCTCAGAGCGCTCTTGATTCGTTTCGTCTGAAATCATTCGCACCTGCATCTGTGTAACCCTACTCCGTTGTAGAGGG
Organism: Leptolyngbyales cyanobacterium; assembly: GCA_038231055.1. Taxonomy (GTDB): domain Bacteria; phylum Cyanobacteriota; class Cyanobacteriia; order Leptolyngbyales; family Leptolyngbyaceae; genus Phormidesmis_A. Next base: position 2,564 of record JBBRMC010000514.1, on the reverse strand, counting down.
AAAAACGGCTTAAAGATTATGCTTTAAGGTAGATTTTGAACAGGGTATAAGACATTTTTTAGTGACCTAACGCGATGTGCGGCTTTCTTGAAACACGCGCAAAGACTGCTCTCACCCCAACCCTCTCCTGGAGGAGCTACCGTGTACACACAAATCGTTGAGCGCTTCGTTTCAGTCGGCTTCAGCCCCCTAAATCCCCCAAAATTGGGGGACTTTGACCCTGAGCAATGGCTTAAACTTCTTGGCGTGTCGCGATCGAGCGATCAAATTCATCGACAATTTGAGCCACCCCTCTCTCAAACGATCCATAAACTACCTGAGAGACTCATTAAATTGCTGCCAATAGGGTAGGCTGTTTTCAGTCTTTTAGAAAATTTCTTGCATGACTTCGACTCTCTATCAACAAATTCAGCAGTTTTATGATGCCTCTTCAACCCTATGGGAGCAAATCTGGGGCGAACATATGCACCACGGCTATTATGGGGCAGATGGACGAGAGCACAAAGAGCGCAGACAAGCACAGATTGATTTAATTGAAGAACTGTTGCGGTGGGCAAAGGTCACCCAGGCTCAAAATATTTTGGATGTCGGCTGCGGTATTGGTGGCAGCTCGCTTTATTTGGCAGAAAAATTCAAGGCAACCGCAACGGGAATCACATTAAGTCCCGTGCAGGCAAACCGAGCGATCGAGCGTGCCCAATCTGCCAACCTCAATGCCCACTTTCAAGTTGCAAATGCGCTAGAAATGCCTTTTGCAGATAATTCTTTCGATCTGGTGTGGTCGTTAGAGAGCGGTGAGCATATGCCCGATAAGGTGAAGTTTTTGCAAGAGTGCTATCGGGTTCTCAAACCAGGCGGCACGTTTATTTTTGCAACGTGGTGTCATCGATCAACCGATCTCCAACCGCTCACCGCCGATGAGCAAAAGCACTTAGAAGACATTTATCGAGTCTATTGTTTGCCCTATGTGATTTCGCTGCCGGAGTACGAAAAAATTGCCCGTGACGTGGGTCTACAGGACTTGAGATCAGCCGATTGGTCAACTGCTGTCGCACCTTTTTGGAACGTCGTCATCGATTCAGCGTTTACACCTGCCGCCTTTTGGGGGCTGTTGACATCGGGCTGGACGACCATTCAGGCCGCGTTATCGTTGGGATTGATGAGTCGAGGCTACGATCGGGGGTTGGTTAAATTTGGGCTAATCTGTGCAACAAAATGATCGGCTGCCCTTCACGATCGCTGACTTAACTCTAAATCTATTCAGATATTTAAAACTTTTATGAGCCGAACTTCTCCTAAATCGTCCATTTCTTCTGTTTCTTCAAACTCTGTTCAAAAACACGCTCCCTGGCTCTACGCCTTCTGGAAATTCTCTCGCCCTCACACGATCATCGGCACGTCTTGCAGCGTTTTAGGGATGTATATCATCGCTGCCGCCAATCAGTCCTTCTTCCCGTCCTCGTTCCTCTTGCCCCTCCTCGCTTGTCTCTGCGGCAACGTTTACATTGTGGGGCTGAATCAATTAGAAGATGTTGAGATCGACCGCATCAATAAACCTCACTTGCCCCTAGCTTCTGGAGAATTTTCGCGAAAGCAAGGAGTCACGATCGTCGCCATCACAGGCATTTTGGCAATCCTTCTCGCCGCCTTGCAAGGGCAATATTTATTCGGGATGGTAGGATTAAGTTTAGCGATCGGCACTGCTTACTCGCTGCCGCCGATTCGTCTTAAGCGGTTTCCCTTTTGGGCTTCGGTGTGCATCTTTAGCGTTCGAGGTGCGATCGTCAATCTCGGATTGTTTTTACACTTTAATCGTGGGTTTCCGATTTCACCGAATGTGTGGGCACTGACGCTGTTTGTGTTGGTGTTTACGTTCGCGATCGCGATATTTAAAGATGTACCTGACATGGAGGGCGATCGCCAATATAACATCAGCACCTTTACCTTGAGAATCGGTCAAAAAGCTGTTTTTGATTTATCTCGCTGGGTGTTAACAGCTTGCTATCTAGGAATGGTCGTAGCTGCATTCTGGTTACCGTTAGTGAATGCGCCTTTTTTAATCGTGAGTCACCTTATCCTGGTGAGCATTTTGTGGCTGCGCAGTCAGAACGTTGACTTACAAAAGCCGCCAGAAGTCGCAAAGTTTTATCAGTTTATTTGGAAGATGTTTTTCCTGGAATATTTGTTGTTTCCGATCGCGTGTCTCCTACGTTAAACAGACCATCAAAACCTCTCATGAATCACGCTAGGTTGAACTCATCCCTCATGGTTTGACGCTATGACTTTAGCAGGCAAAGTTTATCTCGTCGGCTCTGGACCTGGAAACATTGATTATCTCACTGTCAAAGGTTATCGGCTTCTGACTCAAGCCGAGGTGCTCGTCTATGATGCCTTAGTCGATGTAGAGTTATTACAACTCGTCCCTGCATCCTGTCTCAAACTCAACGTGGGCAAACGAGGTGGAATGCCTAGCATGAAGCAACCTCAAATCGATCGTCTCCTGGTCGAACAGTGTCAACAAGGAAAGCAAGTCATCCGTCTCAAAAGTGGAGACCCGTTTATTT
>JBBRMC010000513.1:0-3441 GCA_038231055.1 Leptolyngbyales cyanobacterium | reverse complement strand
TCTCCTTTCTGCCGTTCGGCATAAACATCATTAATGTCTTCTGCCAGCTCTCTTTTTAGAGAAAAGAACAGGCTCTTCAACCTCGTGCTCCGTGAAGACATACCGTCAAGTAGAACGCCGATTGAATACAGGTTCAATGTGTATCAGCATTAAAAACTACAGACTTAGTTTGTCCAGTTACTTTGTTATCGAGACTGATAGTAGGTTCGGATTGTTCTGAATCCACTACTTCTATTTTATCGTGGAGGCCGCCAATACTTACTTTGGCTCGTTTATCTGTAGAAGTTAGGTCGACGTGTTCACTTACAGTATTTCCGACCGTAATGCAAGAACCTTGCGCACGTCCTTTAAGCACACTAGAAATATCTATAAAACCCGCTTTTCGAGTATCTGTCCGACGAACCGCATCTGGTGCGGTCTGCTGAATTGCGCGATGATTAGGCTGCTAGAGATTTGGGGGCTTTTGAAGTTTGCAGAATCATTCGTTCGCAATGTTCACTTGTTTTGTCTACCCAGCGGTCAGGCAAGAGCTCGTCAAGATCAATTCCAGGCTCCATGGTCAACCTAGTGAACACGTCCCTCAGATATTTGAATGGTTCAATTCCATTTCTGGTGGCCGAGGCAATCAAAGTGTAGTAAATCGCGGCAGCTTTCCCGCCGACCTCACTTCCAAAAAACAGATAGTTTTTCCTGCCAAGAGCGATTCTTCGCAGTGCACCTTCTGCCAAGTTGTTGTCGAGGGTGACTTCGCCGTTGAGAAAAATCGTGTTGAGGGCAACCCAGTTGTTCAAAGCATATTTGATAGCTTTTCCAATGCGCGACTGAGGAAGCTGCCTGACGCTCTGCTCATCCAGCCATTCTTTCAACCGTGCTACCAGGCTGCGAGATTTGACATTGCGCATTTCAAGACGCAGCTTGAAGAAATCTTGTTGCCCGTAAAAGTTTTTTGCAGCTATTCTCTCGGTCTCGTGCTCAACACGATAGAGAGCATCAATCATACGAACTGCCGTGATGGCGGTTTCGCCAGCACTAAGAATGGCTTCAAAAAACTTTCTTCTTACATGCGCGAAACATGCAGCCTCAAGAACTTCTCCCGTAGTATAAACGCAGTCGTAGCCAGCATAAGCATCGGCTTGCAAAATGCCAGCAAATCCATTGAGTACACGAATTGGTCCGTCGCGTCTTCTGGTCAACGTAAAATCATAATAGATATAAGGGTGAAGGCTGTCACCTCGATAAGCCCAAGTTCGGCCCTCAGGCAACTTCCGGTTAAGCGCAGCTGCGGCGATTGCAATCTTCAACTTCACCGGCGTGTCGTCTGTCCAAATGATATCCGATTGAATTACCTCACTTTTAATTCGTTCCGCCAAAGGCTTAAGTACTTCGCTGCCAGCGAAGAGCCAGTCCCACATTGTTTGCCTAGCGATTGGCAAACCCATGCGGCCAAGTATTGCTTCCTGGCGCTTGAGTGGCAAATGATCCCCGTATTTGCTGACGGCAATATGTGCAACAAGCCCAAAACCCGGCAGGCCCTTTTTGATCAGCTTAACTACCTTCGGCGCAATCTGCACTCCCTCTGCGCACTTCGGACATGCAACCTTGGGTCTGATATTCTCAATAACAAAAATAGAAGCAGGTACGAAATCAACTTGTTCGCTTACCTCCTCTCCAATTATTTCCTTGCGCCCGTTGCAACAATCGCAAATCCAGTGCGCATCAGGCAGTGGAACCTCGACCGTCTTTCTCGGCAAATCTTGAAACAATTCCTTTCTGTATCCAGCAGGCTTGCGCCCTTTTCTAGAGACCTTCTTGTTAAAGATTGTCTTTGGTGGCACATCAGAGCTCTCATCGCTTTGAGGCGGTTCAATACTTTCAAAATTCTCGAAAATACCAATCTGCCCGTTCGGCAATTTCTCCGTCTTGGCGCAGAATTGCTTCGCCCTGACATAACGCAATTCTTGCGCTGTGATTTTCAGCGACAGTAAAGCTTTCTCTCCGAACTTCTTGGATTCAGCAAGCTCCTTTTCGAGCCGCTCAAGCTCGCTTTCAAGAATTCGATTGCGCTCAATCGCCTCTTCGTGAAGAGCTTTCCAATTCATATTTGAATTATTTTGCTTCGCTCGACTCATGAACCTTTAAGCACCATCTGCAGTATCAAATCAACTAGCTTAGTATACGACTGATAATCATGTTTGTCAGCCGATTTCAAACAAATTGCCTGCCCCATAAATAGGGTGACACTCACGATTTTTCACCTTTAAGCCATCAGCACCAGGTTTCAGGCTCTCGACACTGAAACATAATTTCCTCTATCAGCCACTCAACGATTTTAGACCCTCGGTAAAAGCGACTCTTTTGAGAAACGTTTCTGTCTTCTCGTTTCTCTAAAATTGATGCCAGCCAGGAGCATCGCAAAGTGAACTGCATCAACTTCTAAGCTATTACCCTTGGTGTCAACTAACCACATGGATACATCGTAATTTCCCTGCTCAAGCCGCTTGTACCAGATCGCGTAGCCGTCTCGATCCCATTGCAAAATTTTGATCTTCTTCTTGCATCGACTGAAAAAAACGAAAAAATGTCCGGAAAAACTATCTTGCTTCATGCCATCTCGAACCAAGCAAGATAGGCCATCAAACGCCTGGCGCATATCAACTGGCTGCGAGTATATAAACACTTTTGCGGACGGCGGTATACTTAACATTGCTCCTCCCTCAATCTTCTGATCAATGCCACCACTTCTGAAATATTGGAATCAGCAGGCATCGTAATCTTAAAGCCACCAGGTGTTGAAATTTCCCAAGCTGAAGTGCGTTCCGCTACTTCAGGCTCGCTTGCTTCACCCTCATCTAACTTGACCTCTACAAACTGAGCATTTTTCTTTTTGGCGGTGGCTCGCTTTACGGTCGCTCGCTTTTTAGCCCCTTCGACAATGGTCATCCACTCGGCGCTGTGTTCATTCTTGAATTTAGTTTGCCAATCTCGCAGGCTATAAAAACTGACTCTGGCGTCTTTGCAATATTGCTGCGCTGTTTTGCCACCGGCAAGATAAACTCGAACATGACCAAACCAAAATCGCTTTCTAGCAACTGGATCTTTGATAAAAGTTGATTGGTCTTTTCCTGTCATCAATACTTAGCATTGCACAGCACAAGCAGCTTTCACAGATGTGGTTCGTCGGACAGATACCCTCTTTCAGTTCTGCGCCAATTTACAAATGCGGAACACTCAATTATCGCCTTATATTACTCTGGACACCGCTGCGCAAAAGCGTTTACGTCTTCTATCTGTAAAGTCGCCACTTGTCCAGGAGCCACGTGAACCGTGCTCATGGCGGCATCAATATCATCGAGGTAGGACATACAATCGTTCCAGGCATCCATATTGCGCCCATAGAATGCAGGAAATCCAAACGTCTGAGCAAACACATCATGAAAGGTG
>JBBRMC010000512.1:0-3444 GCA_038231055.1 Leptolyngbyales cyanobacterium | reverse complement strand
TGCGAATGCAGTCGGAAATGTCCTGCATATCGGGTTCGTGGCTGACAGGCGGATAGGGATACGGATCGCTGCACGGAGGTTCGGTGGGATCTTGACCGCGATCGCCATGCACGTCATACAGCTTTTCTGCCTGAGTGTAATAGGGTGCAAAGTCCTGATAGCTAAGTTCCCAGGCAGGTGAAATACCATCTTTGTGAGTGACTTGTGTGAAGTCACGTTCGCGCAGTCGGAGTAAGGCGGCACCATAGACTTTGGTATTGCCACCGACCCAATAACCCGTTTGCGGACGGAAGGGTTTACCATCACTGCCAATCCAACGTTCATCAGTGTGATAGCGTTCTTTTTGGTAGACTTCTAACGCATCCCAATTCGCCTTTTCTCGCGGCAAAAAGTCGCCCCGTTCTAACACCAAAATCTTTTTACCTGTGGGCGCAAGCTGATGTGCTAAGGTTCCACCCCCTGCCCCTGTGCCAATGATGATTAAATCATAGTGGTTGGTTGCTGTTGTCATCCGATCGCCCCTTTATTGTTATTCATCTTTCACACACTGTTAATTCACCGTCCAGGTGCATCACTTTCCATTGGGTTTGTTCACCCTCGCGCCAGAAACGTAGTGTTATCGTTGCCTTTCCGACGCTCAAATTTACCAATTCCAGATCGGGCAACCAATCGGGTAAAACAGGTTGGACGGTGAGCGATCGATTCGCTGCATTGGCTTCCAGTCCTAACATGGCGCGAATCAACAGGAAGATTGAGCCAGCAGCCCAGGCTTGCGGAATGTTGGCATCAGGATAAGGAACGGGAAAATTCCCAGGTTTGCGTTCCATACCACCAAACAGTTCAGGCATCCGTCCCGCTTCAAAATAACTGGCGGCGGCAAAAATCCCTTCGGCAATCTGGTTGGCTTCCTGGTGATAGCCATACTGTTTCAAGCCCATCGCGATCGCGGAATTATCGTGAGGCCACACACTCCCCAGTTGATAGCTAATCGGGTTGTAAGCAGGATGCTGGCTTGAAAGCGTCCGAATGCCCCAACCACACCAGAGGTCAGGCTGAAAGAGTCGTTTAACCAGGCGATCGACGCGTTCTTTAGGCACAATACCTGACCACAACAAATGTCCGGGATTCGAGGCGACCGAACGAATTTGTTGCTTTTTGCTATCTAAGCCCAGACAATAAAAGCCTTCATCTTCCATCCAGAAGCGATCGTTAAAGCGCTGATATAAGTCGTCTGCTTTCCGTCGTAGTCGTTTTGCCTGCTCCGGCTCTCCCAGAACGTCATAAACCGTTGCTGCATCTTTCCAGGCATTGTAGACATAGCCCTGCACCTCACAGAGCGCGATCGGCGGATCAACCTGAGTGCCATCGGGATAAACGATCGCATCCCCAGAATCTTTCCAGCCCTGGTTTCGCAAACCCATCGTCGAGCGAGTTTGATACTCCACAAACCCATCCTGGTCAAAATCGCCATACTGATCAATCCAGGTCAACGCTTTCTCAAAGGAGGCGCGGCAATCGTGCAATAAATTCTCGTTGTGACTCCATTGATACGCCTCCGCCAGGGTCGTAATCCAGAGAATTGTAGTATCGATCGTGCCGTAATAGGGCGTGTAGGGGAGTTGCTTGAGTTCTGTTAATTCATCGTGGCGCAGTTCATGCGGCATCTTTCCCGGTTGGGCATCCCGCCAATCGTCAGTTTCAGTCGCTTGCAGTTGCGCCAGCCGCAGCAATGTTCCATAGGCAAACTCATGATACACCGCCATCGTTTGCATACTAACCACCACAGAATCGCGCCCAAAGACAGCGACGAACCAGGGAATTCCCGCCGCAGGCATCCAAAAGTCCTGCCCATTACCCTCAACTTTAATTCGCAGGGCGGACATATCGATCAAGGCTTGCTGATAGTAAGCTGCAATCTCGGCATTGGACGATCGCAATTGAGTGGCTTGAGCCAGAAAATCTTTGCTGACCTGTTTGGCTTCCGTATCGTGTTCCACCTTGCAGGTATTTTGTGGATAAACCACATTCTCACCGACGATTACAGCAAAGTTAATACAGGTGTGCCAGGACTGCCCCGGAGCAAGCACTACATCAAAGAACAAGCGCCCATTGGCATAGCGAGGTTGAGAGCTGGAGGATTCTGGTTGGGTGATGAGACCTCGATGAAAGGAGCCATTGTGGTACTCTGTTGTCAATTTCCCGTCTTGCCAAACCGTTTCCGTTTCACCGCGCGTCAAGATTTGCTGTGACTTGACTTCAAAGATATCGGCAAAATCGGAGCGAAGCGCCAGCATTAATTGAAATTCCACGCGCTCGGTATGATGGTTCGTCACATCAATGTCTTCGTGCATTCCACCGACAATATCGCGGCGTATGCTGATCATTATACGACCATTCGGAACTGTGCCATTGACGGTACGAAATTGAGGATTGGTGAACTGGTAGAGTGCGCTGTGATGGTTGATCGGGCTAGAGGCAAGCAGGAGGATGCGATCGCGGTTGATCGATACCTCATAGTAAGAAAGCAAGCGCGTATCGGCAACAAAAAACCCCTGCGCTAATGTGTCATCAATCCAACCACAGGAGTCAGTGACGAGAAATGTAGAACCGTCATTAATTGCAATTTGACCCGAATTCACCGAAACTTTTGTTGGCATTGTCTACCCACCTTTGGCAAAGCCAGGATAGAGCGTCATGCCACCATCGACAAACAGCGTTGTCCCGTTGACATAATCAGAATCATCGGATGCTAACCAAACCACTGCTTTGCCAATGTCATCAGGAATACCCACTCGACCAGAGGGAATCAATTGCAGCAATTTTGCTTTTGCTTCTGGTGTACTCCAGGCAGTGGTGTTGATCTGAGTCTCGATCGCGCCCGGTGCAATGCTGTTAATCCGAATTTTCTGCGGTGCCAATTCCTGCGCCATACTTTTCATCAACATATCAATGCCGCCTTTGCTGGTCGCATAGTTGACGTGTCCTGCCCAGGGAACCACCTCATGCACCGAACTCATACAGATGATTTTGCCAGCAGCACAGGACACATCCGGTTTTACACCCCGACGCAAAAATTCTTTTGCCGCTTCACGAGCGCAGAGAAATTGTCCTGTGAGGTTGACGTTGATGACCAGATTCCAGTCATCTAGGGTCATATCGACAAAAGCAGCATCTTTTTGCAGACCAGCGTTGTTGACCAAAATATCGATCGTGCCGAACTCCCGCAGCATCTGAGCAAACATTGCCTTGACTTCATCTTCTTTGGCAACGTTGGCACCAACGGCGATCGCGTCTCCACCGCCAGCAATAATATCATGGACGATCGCTTCTGCCTCTTCTTTCTCGGAATGGTAGTTAACAACAACCGCTGCACCTGCTTTTGCCAAACATCTTGCCGAAGCTTCACCAAGACCAGAGCTTGCGCCAGTGACCAGGGCTTTTTGA
>JBBRMC010000511.1:0-3449 GCA_038231055.1 Leptolyngbyales cyanobacterium | reverse complement strand
TACACGACTCGAATCAGATTAAATAGTAATCTTTAAGCGAAGTAACAAATGGAGAAGATTGCTGATGAATTTTCGTTCTCAGTATGCTTCGGTATTAGGCATTACCTTGCTTACAACTGGAATGGCAGCAGGCGCGATCGCACCTCATTTTATGAGTATCCCTGATTCCGCAATGGCGGCTGTATCTACGAATACCAGTTTTCCCGACACACAAAATTATTGGGCGCAGCCTTTTATTCAAAACTTAGCAGAGCGCAACATTGTGACGGGCTATCCTGACAATACCTACCGCCCTGAACAACCTGTCGATCGCGACGAATTCGCCGCAGTTTTGCAGAAAGCATTCTCTCAGAATTCAGAACGGCAGATCGCCAGCGGCAGTGTTTACAAAGATGTTCCCCAGGGCAATTGGGCAGCCCCAGCGATCAAAGATGCCTACGAGATGGGTTTCATGAAAGGTTATCCGGGTGGAGAGTTTCGCCCACATCAGTCCGTCAGTAGAGTTGAAGTACTAGTGTCACTGGCTAAAAACTTGAATTTGCCTGCGACCGCCGCTGTTAACAAGTATGTTGCTGCCACAACAACAGTTCCCACGCAATCTGTACCGAAGCGGCGGACTATGAGACCTTTAATGTTTCCTCTCGCCATGACCACTTTGATGCAGCCATTAATGACGACTCCTGTAAGAGCCGCTGCGCCCACTCAGCAAGCCGCTAGCCCTACACAGCCACTTGCTGCCAATAACGCTCCAGCACAACGTCCGGTTCCTCTGGCTGTCAGTAATTACTATCGAGATGCCAACCAGATTCCTGCCTATGCGGTAGATGATGTTGCGGCAACAACCGCCGCCGGAATTGTTGTCAACTATCCCGATCTACGAGTATTGAACCCTACCCGACCTGCCACTCGCGGCGAAGTAGCTGCCTTGATTTATCAAGTGTTGGTTCTTCAGGGCAAAGCAGCGCCGATCGCAGATCAAACGGCATCCCAATACATTGTGGGTCAACGTTAGCCCATGTCTTGCACCCGATTAGAATGCCCTCGTGGCTCGCCTTCACCCGCCCGTGATTGAGCATGGTCTAACGGTGCGAAGTCCCCTCAAGGGATTGAACGAGGGATTGAGGCAATGCAGTCCCTTTCAAGGGACTTCGCAAGGCTAGCCCGGAATTCCATTCACGGGCGGGACACCATCGCAGTGAAGAGGCAGGTGCCAGACCTCAGTCAGCTCAATCAAACTAGATGGGGTCAAATCGATCCTAGTTCGCCTCCCTATCTGCAAGAGTTAAAGCCAGTTCAACCGATGGGAGATTTTATGCAAGTAGTTGAAAAACCAACACTAGAGGCAAAACTTGAAAGAGTTGGCAGTGTTTTACGCCTAACGGGGTGGATTGGTCTCTCTGTCCAGATTGGCTTTGGCGCGGTTGCTTTATTGATGATCCTGTTTGCGATCGCAGGTCGCAATTTTAGTCAGGCGACAACGCTTCCACCGGGTGCAGTTCCCGGTGTTGTAGGAACGCTTAACCGAGGCACCACTCCAGGTATCGGGATTGGGATTTTTTGGGCAGTTTGTGGCATTTTAGCGCTGCTAGCTGGAATCTACTTTGCCTTCCGACAAACACGACTGGCAAGGCGTTTACGTCATGCAGACACGATGAAACATCCAGCTAAATCAGAGGTGATGAATGTGTTGCGTTTGAGCGCGATCGTGGGCTTGGTTGGAATGCTGCTGACGATTCTGGGTGGGGGAGCGACGCTAGGAGTGTTGCTTTCAAAATCCATTGCTCAAACTCAAGGCGTTGCCATTTATGACCCGACTCGTGTGATTCGTTCGATCGACATTATGGTAGCAATGGCGAACATGAGCGGAATTACAGCTCATTTTGTCGGCACTGTTGCTTCGCTCAGCGTATTTGAATGGCTGCATCGTTAATTAATCGAGCGTTGCTGAATCCAGCTATAATCTGCCCTCATCCCGAAGGAGCTACCATGTACACACAAATGGTTAATCGCTTCGTTTCAGTCGGCTTGTGCCCCCTAAATCCCCCAAAATTGGGGGACTTTGCATCGGAGCAATGGCACTAAACTCTGGAGATTTTTCTGGCTCAAAGTCCCCCAGAGTGGGGAATTTAGAAGGCGAAGGATCTCAGCCATGACCGATCGGACAACTTGTATGTGCACGGTAGCGCCTTGGGAAGAGGGCTAGGGTGAGGGTATGGTTTACAATTCACAGGGTCATTCAGCAACGCCATTAATCGCTCTATTCAAATTTTTTACCAGTAGTTGGATGCTTCCACTATTGCAAAACTTTTTTATAAATGAAGAAAGCCGATGAGACAGCTTCTTGTGCAGGTACCGCGAGGGTGCGGAAAAACGGTATTAGAGATTGCCAAAGCTTGCGAGGGCACGAACTTAGCGCAGCTTGAAGCGACTGGAATCGATCGATCGCTGGATTTAGTGTTTGTTCATGTTTCTAACAGCAAGGTCGAAACACTACTTGAAAAACTGCAAGATATACCAGACTTGAGCTTTACGCTGCTGCCAACCGGAATCATGGCACTGCATCCGCCTGCTGATGCTGCCCCTGATCAGGTGACAAACGTTGAAGAACGCAGTCCGCTCGAAATTTTTCTGTTGGGGCTGCAAAGCACTGGTTCTTGGAAAGGATTTCTCAGCTACGCCGCGATCGCTGGGGTCATCGTTTGGATTGGCTTATATACCAACACAGTTTACCTGCTAGTTGCGGCGATGCTGCTGGCTCCGTTTGCGGGTCCTGCCATGAACACAGCACTGGCAACCGCAAGGGGCGATCGCCAACTGCTTCAGCGCAGCCTCATTCGCTATTTTGCCGCCTTGAGCGTCACGATCGCGACTACTGCCCTACTGAGTTTGATCCTTCAGCAGCAAATCCCAACAAATTTGATGATTGACGGTAGCCAAATTTCTACGGTTTCTGTTTTGATTCCCCTAGCGGCAGGAGCAGCCGGAGCACTAACTTTAGTTCAGTCTGATCGCAGCAGTTTGGTATCGGGAGCCGCAACTGGAATGCTGGTTGCAGCTTCGCTGGCTCCACCCGCAGGCATTATTGGCATGGCAGGCGCGATCGGACGGTGGGATTTAGCGATCAATGGATTCTTTTTACTGCTGTTGCAACTGGGTGGCATTAACCTCTCTGCTGCCTTACTGTTTCGCTTATTTGGGCTGTCCACGCAGGGATCACGCTATCAGCGGGGCAAGCGCGGCGTGTTTCCGATCTCGGTGGGGCTGAGCGTGATCATGCTAACTGGGCTGCTAATCTGGCAATTTTCCAGTCCACCTAACTTAGAGCGATCGAGTCGCGCACAGCGGGCAAATGCCGAGTTGCAGCAGGTGATAAAGCAAAATGATTCTGCTCAACTGGTCGAGTCCAATGTTCGGTTCACTAGAGCCAACATTCAGGAACAAAATACGCT
>JBBRMC010000510.1:0-3449 GCA_038231055.1 Leptolyngbyales cyanobacterium | reverse complement strand
TGCGATACGGCTTACCTTATCATCGCATTCACCTTGATGCCGGACGCTTTGACTGGAGTTTTGCCGATGAAGTCATGCACGAAATGCAACGACTAGAGATCACACCGATTCTTGACTTAATGCACTTTGGTGTTCCTGATTGGCTGGGCAATTTTCAAAATCCAGAACTGCCGCTTCACTTTGCAGACTATTGTGCGGCGATCGTCGATCGCTATCCGTGGGTGCGTTATTACACGCCTGTAAACGAGATTTATGTAACCGCACGAGTCAGCGCTAAAGATGGAATTTGGAACGAGCAACTCAAGAGCGATCGGGCATTTGTGACGGCTATGAAGCACATCGTCGCTGCCAGCATTCTCGGCACTCAAAGCCTCGCCCAAAAACGCCCCGATCTCGTCGTGGTGCAAAGTGAGAGCGCTGAATATATCCACGAAGCTTGCTCGGCTCCATCGCAAGAAGTCAAGTTACTCAACAAACTTCGCTTTCTCTCGTTGGATTTACTCTACGCATTTCCGCCCGATGCCGATGTCTGCATGTATTTGCTCGACAACGGCTTAACTCGCGCTGAATATGACTGGTTTATGGCTGGTGAGCCACCTGGCTATCAGGTGATGGGCAATGACTATTATGGACGCAACGAGCGCATTCTCTTACCCGACGGCACGATGTGTGAGAGTGGAGACGTGATGGGTTGGTATCAAATTACCAAAGAGTATTACGATCGCTATCGTAAACCCGTGATGCACACTGAGACGAATGTGTTAGACGCTGAAAAAGCCCCTCATTGGCTGTGGAAACAGTGGGTCAACATCCTGCGAATGCGACGAGACGGCATTCCAGTATTGGGGTTCACCTGGTATAGCCTGATTGACCAAATCGATTGGGATATCGAACTCGCTGAGAAAAAAGGCACTGTCAATCCCTGTGGTTTATATGATTTAGAGCGAAATCCGCGTCCCGTTGCTCAGGCATATCGCGACCTGCTGAAAGAATTTGGACAGATCACGATCGTGCCTCACGGCGAAATGTTTGAAGTTACGAGTCAGCCTGCTCGCCTCAAAGTGGAGGTTTGACAATCTCGCTGCCAAAGCCAGTAGTATTTTGATTACATAAATACACTGAGAATTATGGGATTCACCCTCGCGATTACGTCCGCTCTAGCGTTGTATTTAGCGTGGAATCTGGGCGCAAATGACGTTGCCAATTCAATGGGCACTTCCGTTGGCTCTAAGGCAGTCACCCTCAGACAAGCGCTGGTCATCGCGGGAATTCTAGAGTTTACTGGGGCGGTGGTGTTTGGGCGAGAAGTCTCTGCAAAATTGGCAACAGGCATTGTGAATCCGGCGCTGTTTGCTCAATCACCTCAGACCTTATTAATCGGCATGATGTCGGTTTTGGTCGCGGCTGGAGTGTGGCTCAACATTGCGACGATTTTTGGCTTTCCGGTGTCGTCGTCTCATGCGACGGTTGGGGCGATCGCCGGATTTGCCTGTGTCGCCCTCAGCCCAAGTGCGGTTAATTGGTCAGACATCGGCATCATCTCCCTAACGTGGGTCGTGACTCCTTTAATCAGTGGCACGATCGCGGCTTTATTCTACAGTCAGCTCAAACGCTGGATTCTTGATCACCCTGACCCGATCGCTCAACTTCAAGAATGGGTTCCCTGGCTGAGTGTGTCTCTAATTAGCATCTTTGGGGTTATTGTTTTGCCCACATTGACCCAACCGTTTCAGGAGTTGCTCTACGACCGCGTCGGGCTAGATCTTCCCCCCCATGATCTGCCCTTACTGATCGGCGGAAGTGGCGCGATCGGGCTAACGGTCTTAAGCTGGCGACACTTGAGAAAACTAGACCCTATCCAAAATCCTGAATCTGTGATCGCTCGGTTTCAAGTCATCAGCGCTTGCTTTGTGGCATTTGCTCATGGATCTAATGATGTCGGAAATGCCGTGGCACCTTTAGCAGCGATCGTATACATTCTCCAAACTAAATCGATTCCTCTACAAGATTTTCAAGTTCCATTGTGGGTGTTAGTTTTAGGTGGAATCGGAATTGTCGCTGGCTTGGCAGTCTTGGGAAAGAACGTGATCGCTACGATCGGGAAGGGAATTATCGCTCTTCAACCCAGCGGCGGATTTTGTGCAGAATTGGCGACAGCAACCACGATTTTAGTCGCGTCTCGATTGGGATTGCCCGTGTCAACCTCTCATGCGCTGGTCGGTGGTGTAGTCGGAGTCGGACTTGTGCAAGGATTTAAATCGATTCAATTTAAGACATTGCGATCGATTGGGTTAACCTGGGTTATTACTATTCCAATCTCGGCAGGGCTGGGGGCTATGATTTTTGCGATCGCTCAAATTCTAATCACAAGCTATTCGGTGCAAATTTTGTGATTTGAAAGGGAACAATAGCAGACAAGAAATAAAGTTTTTATGAAGACTAAAGGTCTTTCTGCGAACTACAGGTTAGAGGGTTGAGATTCAAATGGGTGAGGACAGACGATCTACTTCGCAAGGCTCGGATAGCTTGAACTCTTCAGGGAATGACGGTGCTAAACCTGAAAACTTCGAGTTAGGTGTGCCGGATTTAACAGGTCTGCAACGAGAAACCTCAGAGGAGTTGTCTCACGAGGTGACGCGGCTGCAAACTGAGAAGATGCAGCTCATTCAAGACATTGCAAATTTGCAAGCTCGCCATCACACGCTACAGACCCATTTAGCTGCACCTGACACGCAGCCTGGGTTGTCGTCATCTCCCGCCGCTCCTCTAGCCCTTAAAGCAAATCCTCGTCTGTCTCGTCTCCAGATTGGGCTGGGGTTAGTGCTGCTGTCTACCCTGGCGCTATCAGTTCACAATGTCGTGGTCAAGGTGATTATCGGCAGTCCGATCAGTCTGCTGGGGCTGTTTCCCCTTGGTGGATTCATTCAGCCTAATCTTGGCAACTCGCTGCTGATTTTATGGATGCGAATGCTGATTGTGGTGCCCTTGATGGTGGCGATCGCCGGAGTTCTCTATCCCCCGGTTTGGAACGACATCAAAAAATTGGTGCTTGATCGCGATCGTCGGGTGTTGCTCAACGTGATTGGGAGCGGTGGCTTTCTATTTCTGTCACAGGTGTTGATTTACATCGCGATCGGGCAAATCGGTCCGGGACCTGCTGTCACGATTTTGTTTATGTATCCGCTAGTGACGGTGCCGTTGGCATGGTGGCTCTTTGGCGATCGTCCGACTCGGCTGAGGCTGACGGTGATGATGACGATTTTAGTCGGTGTTATCATGGCGGCGCTGCCCAATTTAGCCAGCAGAAATGGTACGGTCTCTTCGGGTGGGGTTATTGCCGCAAGTCTTGCCGGAATTGCCTTTGCGTTCTATCTCATCTTCATGCAGCTTGGCTTTCGCAAACTTCATCCCGTTCCGGTGAGTGTGGTGCAGTTTGTCACGATTCTATT
>JBBRMC010000509.1:0-3457 GCA_038231055.1 Leptolyngbyales cyanobacterium | reverse complement strand
CCTACAGGCGACCAACCCAGCGCGATCGCCACTCTCGTTAAAAGCATCGAAGCCGGAACTCAATATCAAACTCTACGCGGCGCAACGGGAACCGGAAAAACTCACACGATCGCCCGTGTGATTGAAAATCTTGGCAGACCGACTTTAGTATTGGCGCATAACAAAACTCTGGCAGCCCAGCTTTGCAATGAGTTGCGCGAATTCTTCCCCAATAACGCGGTCGAATATTTCATCAGTTATTACGACTACTATCAGCCAGAGGCATACATTCCCGTTAGCGACACGTTTATTGAGAAGACCGCTTCGATTAACGACGAAATTGATATGCTGCGGCACTCGGCGACCCGATCGCTGTTTGAGCGCAAAGATGTGATTGTCGTCGCCTCGATTAGCTGCATTTATGGTTTGGGAATTCCGAACGAATATTTGAATGCGGCGATTCCGCTGCGGATGGGTGAAGAAGTCAACCAGCGTCAGATTCTTCGTGATTTGGTGTCGGTGCAATATAGCCGCAATGATCTCGATTTAGGTCGGGGGAAGTTTCGAGTCAAAGGCGATGTGTTGGAGATTGGACCTGCTTACGAAGATCGGATTATTCGCGTCGAGTTTTTTGGGGATGAAATTGATGCGATTCGCTATATTGATCCCGTCACGGGGGCGACTCTGCAAAGTATGGAAGCAGTGAATATCTATCCCGCTCGTCACTTTGTCACGCCAGAGGATCGGCTCGAAGCGGCGTGTGACGCGATCGACGCTGAGCTCAAAGAACGCTTAGAAGAACTCGAAAAAGACGGAAAATTACTTGAAGCGCAACGTCTTGACCAACGCACGAGATATGACTTAGAAGTGTTGCGAGAAGTCGGTTTCTGCAATGGTGTTGAAAACTATTCTCGTCACCTAGCCGGACGTGCGGCGGGAGACTCACCAGAATGTTTAATCGATTATTTTCCTAAAGATTGGCTGTTGGTGATTGACGAATCTCACGTCACCCTGCCTCAAATCAGAGCGATGTATAACGGCGACCAATCGCGCAAAAAGGTGCTAATTGATCACGGCTTTCGGTTGCCGAGTGCAGCGGACAATCGCCCTCTCAAAAACGAAGAGTTCTGGCAGAAGGTCAACCAGTGCATTTTTGTGTCGGCTACCCCCGGAGAGTGGGAAGTCGAACTGTCTGACGGTCATATTGCCGAGCAAGTGATCCGACCGACGGGTGTTCTCGATCCCGAAATCTTTGTCCGCCCGACTCAGGGACAGGTGGACGATTTGTTCGCCGAAATTCAAGAGCGGATTCCTAAAAACGAGCGTGTTTTGGTGACGACTCTGACCAAGCGCATGGCAGAGGATTTGACCGAATATTTTCAAGAGCGGGGCATCAGAGTTCGCTATTTGCACTCGGAGATTAACTCGATCGAGCGCATCGAAATCCTTCAAGATCTGCGAGAAGGTCTGTTTGACGTGCTGATCGGCGTTAACCTGCTGCGAGAAGGTCTCGACCTACCTGAAGTGTCGCTCGTCGCCATTTTGGATGCTGATAAAGAAGGGTTCTTGAGATCGGAGCGATCGCTGATTCAAACGATCGGACGGGCGGCGCGTCACGTCGAAGGTCAAGCGATTCTCTATGGTGATAATCTGACCGACAGCATGGCGAGAGCGATTAAAGTGACTGAGGAGCGCCGCGCGATTCAGCAAGAACACAACGAGAAAAATGGGATTATTCCGTATTCGATCATCAAGCGATCGGGCAATTCAATCCTGTCTTTCTTAGAAGTCTCTCGCCGACTTAACGCTCAAGAACTCGATCAAGTTTACGAAAAAGCGGACGAAATCCCGCTCGAAAACATTCCGACTCTGATCACTCAATTTGAAGCGCAGATGAAAGAATCTGCCAAAAACATGGAGTTTGAAGAGGCTGCAAAATATCGAGACAAGATTAAACATCTGCGGGACAAAATGCTGGGACGGCGCAGCTAACAGAGGTGAAATATGAACGAGATCGCACTCAAAATTCCTCGACTAACCGTGACAGAATTTGTCGAACTCTGTCACGTCAACCAAAATTTGCGGCTAGAAATGACTGCGACCGGAGAGGTAATCATCATGCCCCCCACTTATTCTTGGACGGGGAAGCAAAACTCCGGTCTGACGGCTCAACTTTGGAACTGGAACGATCGCACCAACTTAGGCATTGTGTTTGATTCGTCTACCGGGTTCACTCTGCCGAATGGAGCGGTACGATCGCCCGATGCTGCGTGGGTCAGCACCGCTCAATGGGAGAACCTTACTGACGAGCAAAAGCACGAGGAATTCTCGCCGTTAGCTCCTGCGTTTGTAGTGGAATTGCGGTCTAGCAGTGACTCGATCGAGAAACTTCGAGAAAAAATGCAGGAATACCTCAACAATGGCGTTCTTCTAGGCTGGTTGCTTGACTCTAAGACAAAGCGAGTAGAAATTTATCGCTTAGGTGAGGCTGTAGAACAATTAGAGGCTCCGACTGCGCTATCTGGTGAAACTCTACTGCCAGGTTTTGTGCTGAATTTGCAGAAGGTGTGGTGACATAGCACTTACACCCAACGGTTAGACGGAAATCACTCCCTTGATAGGAATCGATGTGATTGTCTACAATATAATCAGAAACATAAAGATTTGTGAAAAATATGAATTTTACTCTAGAGCAAATTTCGAGCCAGTTGGATAGCGAAAGCTCTCGCGATCGCATGATAGCGTTGGCTTCTTTGCGAAACGTCTCAGCCGAAGAAGCGGTGCCTTTGATTAAAAAAGTGCTGGACGATGAGAGTCTACAAATTCGCTCAATGGCAGTCTTTGCCCTAGGAATCAAGCCTACCGAAGAGTGCTATCCCATTTTGGTCAGGATTTTAGAAACTGAGAAAGACTATGGTATTCGCGCTGATGCTGCGGGTGCCCTTGGCTATCTCGAAGATATTCGAGCCTTTGAGCCATTAGTCAGAGCCTTTTATGAAGACACCGATTGGCTCGTGCGATTTAGTGCAGCGGTAGCGTTGGGCAATCTCAAAGATCCCCGTGCCAGAGATGTGTTAGTTCGAGCGCTCGATAGTAAAGAAGTTGTCGTGCAGCAAGCAGCGATCGCGGCTCTAGGAGAAATCAAAGCCGTGGATGCAGTCGATCAAATTCTGCGGTTTGCTCAATCTGAAGACTGGTTAGTGCGTCAACGTCTAGCCGAAGCGCTGGGTCATTTACCCAGTGAAAAGAGCATCGCGGCGCTGAAGTATTTAGAGAAAGACTCCAATTCTAACGTCAGCCAGTCTGCTACGTTTTCACTTCAAAAGCTAACGGACGTTTAAATCTAAGTTGTTAGGGTATGCGATCAACCGTTCAGTTGTGCCCCTGTAGAGGCGTTACACCACAACGTCTCTGCAAAATAACGTGTTCGATCGATTGAAGAGATAGAAATCCGCTTAGAGGATGTTTGAAAAGTTAT
>JBBRMC010000508.1:0-3478 GCA_038231055.1 Leptolyngbyales cyanobacterium | reverse complement strand
GCGTTCTGCCAGAGGCACCAACTTCTGGACTCGCACGAGCAAATCTTGATCCAATTGCCCTTTGTTCATGAACGTGTTTTGAGTGGGATCACTTGCACGAGATCCCTCAGGAAGCGCCTCACCAGGTTTATATTTGCCCGTAAAAATGCCTTGAGCTAAGGGCGAAAAGTTAATAATGCCAATGCCTTCTCGATAGCAGAGCGGCATAATTTCCTTTTCAATGCCTCGTTTGATCACGCTGTATTGAGGTTGATTAGATGCGATCGGACTCAGCCCCGCTAATCGCGTTAAATCTGCTGCATGAGCAATCTGCCCCGCGCTCCACGCTGACACGCCGTAGTAAAGGATTTTGCCCTGCTGCACCAGATGATCAAACGCCATTAACGTCTCAGACAACGGCACACTCGAATCGTAGCGGTGTGCCTGATACAGATCGAGATAGTCCACATTGAGACGCTTTAGACTGGCGTTGCACTGCTCGATAATGTGTTTGCGCGAGAGTCCTCGATCGTTGGCTCCTTCCCCCATCGGGAAATAAACCTTGGTCGCCAACACATACGATTCGCGCGGATATTGTCCTAAAACACTACCAACAACTTTTTCGGCGGCTCCTCTCGCGTAAACATTAGCAGTGTCGAAAAAATTAACGCCCAAATCATAGGCGCGTTCGATACATTCACGAGCGATCGCTTCGTCTTTTGCCGCGCCATAGGTCAGCCATGATCCTAAACAAACTTCTGAAACGCGGACTCCCTGTTTTCCTAAATGCCGATATTCCACTTGATTTCTCCTAAATAATCCCCGCCTACAATTGCATCCTATGCAGGTGTTATATGCCTCTCTCGGTGGATTGGGTTTTCAGCCTACTCATCAGTCTCGATACGCGCTGGAACTGTCTGTCGGAGTTGTGACAGCAGAACTTAAGGTGAGCTTTTCCTAAAGAGTTGTGCCCTTACTCTGACCCTTTACCGGAATGTAATATTGTTGGCTGTATGTAAAAGAGATAACGTGATAATTTGAGTAAAACTAAGAGAATGTGTGAGACGTGGTTGACGACTTCTAGGCGGCGGTTCTGTCCCGCCCGTAACGGGAGCCGGGGCTAACAGACCCAAGTCCCCTAAAGGGACTGTAAGACTCGACCCATCAGCGTTCAGTCCACTTCAATGGACTTCGCACCCTTAGCACTTCAGTCACAGGCGGGTAAGTGCTGAGAACGATCCCTTTTCAGACATCCTCTAAGCTAAAAAGCTAACCAGAGCAATATGTCTACTAATCCCAATATCAAATTTACGATCGCATTCAATGACCCAGATTTGGACAGCGAGGAGCTAGAAGAGCAAGCCCAAAACTTGCTGACTCAAATGCGAGACCTGGACGAGATAGAAACGGTCGATCGCGTCCTAGACCCCAACCCACCCGCTGGCAATAAAGCCGTAGGTGCCATTTTAGTCGGTTTGCTGACAGCTCAAGTAAACAAGGAGAATGCCCAGAAATTACTAGGCTTTTTGGGCGATCGCTTGGGCAATAAACCAATCGAACTAGAAGTCGAATCCAATGGCAAAAAGCTGAAGGTGAAAGCCAGTAGTCAGGCAGAATTGATGGCAGCGATCGAGGTAGCACAGAAATTTATAGAAGCGTAGGGTACTGAAATGGCAAAGGTCGCCTTGCTGATTGGGGTTGGAAACTACGAGCATCCGGATGCTTTGAAGCCGTTGGTCAGTGCGCCTAAAGACGTGGCAGCTATGCAGCGGATTCTATCGAACGCCCAGATGGGGGAATTTTCTGAGGTTGTACCGCTAATTGATCCTGACCCCATGCAGATGCAGGACGCGATCGAGACGCTATATCGCGATCGAGCAAAAGATGATCTGGTCTTGCTCTTCTTCTCTGGGCACGGCATCAAAGACGATAGCGGCAAACTATATTTCTCAACGCGGGTCACTCGTAAAACGCCGAAAGGAGAACTGGTCAAATCAACAGCCGTGCCTGCCCGCTTTGTGCAGGAAATTATGGGCAACAGTCGATCGCGGCGGCAAGTCATGATTTTAGACTGTTGCTTCAGTGGAGCCTTTGACCCTGCACTCAACGCCAAAGATGATGGTTCGCTAGATGTCCAGGGACAGCTTGGTGCCGAAGGGCGCGTTGTCTTAACCTCCTCCAGTTCGACTGAGTATTCGTTTGAGCAGCAAGGCTCAGAACTCTCGATTTACACCCGCTTTTTGGTCGAAGGGATTGAGACCGGAGCAGCGGATCAAGATAACGATGGCAAGGTTTCGGTGCGGGAACTGCACGAGTATGCCACCAAGAAGGTGCAAGAGACCGCACCGAAGATGAATCCCAAAATTATTGTGTTGAAGGATGAAGGCTTTGATGTGGTGTTTGCGAAAGCGCAAATTGCTGATCCGAAGCTGAAGTACCGAAAAGACGCAGAGCGGTATTCGATGCGGGGTGAAATCTCGTCGATCGGGCGCACTGTACTCGATATGCAGCGAACACGACTGGGGCTAACGCTTGAAGAAGCACAAGAAATTGAGAATCAGGTTTTACAACCGTTTCGGGAACGCCTAAAACATTTAGAACATTATCGATCGGCTTTTGCGGCAGAAGTGGAACGTCACTACCCAATTACGCCAGAAACCCTTAGTGAATTAAAGGATTTACAGGAGGTTTTCGGACTGCGCAAGGAGGACGTGATACACATTGAGCAAGAAGTAACCGCACAACTCACTAGCCAGTCAGAAGCCCATCAGCAGAAGCTAGAGCAACAAAGACAACAGGATGCAGACAATCTTCGACAACAGCAGGAAGCAGAAAGACTGCAAGCTGAACGGCAACAGGAACCCGTTATTTCCCAATTCCAACCATCGGCACCTGCTCAGACTTCCCCTCAGTCAACCGTTCAACGCTCAAAAGCTACTTCAAAGCAACCAACTCCCACAACTCCCATAGCCTCAAACTCATCCATTAGCCCTTCCTCCTCTTCAGTTCCAAAATCACAATCGTCACCCACGGATCGACCAAACCAGCCTACATCCGTTATGTTGGCTCGACAACAGCTTCTTAAATGGGTAACTCTAGCAGGCGTGGGAATAGTCGTGGTAATCGCTGCCAGCCAGTTTTTAGGACACCAGTCCCCGCAGCCTTCGGCATCCTCTACACCAAGCCTATCTACTACTTCGACAAGTGCCGAGGACTTTTACAAAAGAGGAAATGATAAGTACAATAAATCGGACTATGAGGGAGCAATTAAAGATTACGATCAAGCGATGCAACTTGACCCAAACTATGCCGATGCCCACTTTTGGCGCGGGCTTGCCAAGTACCGCTTAAAAGACTATCAAGAGGCGATCTCCGACTACACTCAATATTTGAAACTCGAGCCGACAGCTTTTATCGGCTACAGGGGTCGCGGGAATGCCAAGAGTGCCCTTGGAAAATGTCAAGAGGCAATCGCCGACTACACTCAAGGTCTGAAACT
>JBBRMC010000507.1:0-3492 GCA_038231055.1 Leptolyngbyales cyanobacterium | reverse complement strand
TAACGTGATTCCACCCAAGCAGTAGAAGATATTGACATGAGGCGGCACGTACTTGCTGGTTACGTCCTCGGCTAGCGCCTGAATTTCGAGGCGCTCCTCAAACCAGTCGTACACATTTGCCATAAAGCAAGCGTTCCTAAAAATGATTGCTGTTCATAAAAAATGTAACACAGCCCAATGCTTGATTACCTTCTGGAAAGCGGCAATTCATCAAAGTTTGGCTGCTTTTGCAGTTTATTTGCCACTGCTGATCGAGTTTAACTATTTGTAAAGAAAAGTTTCGTTTTTACAAAACTTTGACGATCGGAGTTCACATCTTTAGAGAATGCGACAATTTAAGGACATTTCCAGTTAGGATCGATCGCTATGGGAAGACGATTTTCTTGGGTTCGTTCACTGTCCGGGCTTGTATTAGCGATCGCTGTCATCTGGAGCATTTTAGCTCCTTCTGCCCACGCCCTCACCGAAGAGCAACGGCTTGTCAATGAAGTTTGGCGCATTGTCGATCGATCCTATGTCGATGCCAGCTTTAACCATCAGAACTGGTGGGCGATTCGGGAGAAGTATTTAAAGCAGCCGTTGACCGATCGGGAAGCAAGCTACACCGCGATTCAGCAGATGATATCGGGGTTGGATGACCCGTTTACTCGGTTGCTCAAGCCAGATCAATATCGCAGCCTGCAAACCAGCACATCTGGAGAATTGACGGGTGTAGGGTTACAAATTTCTTTAGATCCAGAGACAAAGCGGCTGAAAGTGATTGCCCCGGTTGAAGGCTCTCCTGCTGCTAAGTCGGGCATTCGCCCCGCAGACAGCATCTTGATGATTGATGGAGTCTCGACCGAAGGGCTATCCCTAGATGAAGCGGCTGAACGGATGCGAGGTCAGATCGGTAGCCGAGTCACGCTAACGATCAGTCGGAAAGATGAAGAGGTTCTAGACATTAATCTGGTGCGCGATCGTATTGAGTTAAACCCGGTCTATGCTGAGCTGCGCCCCCAAACGAACGGCAAAAAAATTGCTTATTTGCGGTTGAGCCAGTTCAACGCCAATGCGACGGCTGAGGTCGCTCACGCGATCGCTCGACTTGAGACCCAAGGAGCCGATAGCTACATTCTAGATTTGCGAAACAATCCTGGTGGGTTGCTGCAAGCGGGGGTTGATATTGCAAGGCTATGGATTAATGAAGGCACAATTGTTTACACCGTGAATCGTCAAGGCACAATGGGCAGTTTTAAAGCAATGGGCAATGCTCTGACCCAAGATCCCTTAGTCGTTTTAGTCAATCAGGGCACTGCCAGCGCCAGCGAGATTCTAGCAGGATCGCTGAAGGACAACGGACGGGCGATTATTCTAGGGGAGAAAACCTTTGGCAAAGGGTTGATTCAATCTCTATTTGACCTATCAGATGGAGCGGGACTAGCGGTAACGGTCGCAAAATATGAAACGCCAAGTCACAAAGATATCAACAAATTAGGAATTGTCCCGGATCAGGTGGTTCCTCTCGACCCGATCACGCTTGACCAGATTGGAACGCCGAACGATCGCCAATATCAAGCGGCGATCGACACGCTCGAATCCGATGCGTTGGTGGCAGGCGCGAGTTAGATCGGAAACCCTCGAACTGTCCTTTACCGTTCATTCTTTTGCTGCCCAACTCTGAGCGAACCTATCACGACCCGTTACACGGTGCGATCACCCTCAACAGCAGCGACCCGACTGAATTGTTGTTGATTCGCTTGATTGACACGCCTGCCTTTCAACGATTGCGTCGCATTCGGCAGTTAGGTCCGGCAAGTTTGACATTTCATGGGGCAGAAGGGTCTCGGTTTACTCACTCGCTGGGCGTAATGGCGGTGGCTCGACGGGCGTTCGATCGCCTTGCCAAATCTTATCCTCAGCTACAAGTTCATCGACCTGTGGTGCTATGTGCTGCGCTATTACATGACATTGGACATGGCGCATTTAGCCACACGGCTGAAGAAGTGTTTGGCGGCGACCATGAACATTGGACTCGGCGGATCTTGCGAGAATATCAGCCGATTTGTGAGCTGCTCGATCGATTTCACCCAACTCTGTTGGATCACATTGAACAAACTTATTTAAAGAAATATCCGGTGCCGTTGGTGTCGCAGTTGGTGTCGAGTCAACTTGATTGCGATCGCCTCGATTATTTGATGCGAGATAGTTACTTCACGGGTGCCTCTTACGGCAAGATTGACCTAGATCGAATTCTCATGGCGTTGAGGTACGATCCCGTAAGTCAGCAGTTAGTCGTTGCACAAAAAGGAATCGCCGCGATCGAGCACTATCTAATCGTTCGCTATTTTATGTATGCCCAAATTTATAACCATCCCAAAAACATTGCAGCGACTTGGGTGTTGAATCAAGCCTTCGATCGGGCGCGAACTCAACTTCAATCAGGGCAGTTAACCGCCGATGAGACCGTCACTGCTTGGCTGAGTGGCGACTGCAATCAGCTAACTCTGAAGCAATATCTGTCTGCTGACGATGGTGTTTTTGTCTACCATTTGCAACGCTGGCAGCATGGCTCTGACCCCGTTCTCGCTGATTTGTGTCGGCGTTTTTTAGATCGAGACTTGCTCAAAGCCTTAGAAGTCAGCCATTTAGAGGAGAGCGATCGCCAAACGCTGCTAGATAAAGTTCACTATTTTTTAACAGAAGCCAGATTTGTCCCTCGTTATTATGCAGGGCTGAGAACGTTTGTCAATCGAGGGTACACGCTCTACCAGCGAGGCATTAATCTGCAAACATCAACGGGGTTACAGGAAATCAGTGAGCTATCGCCCCTCGTCAAAACTCTAACTCAACCCGTACAAAAAGTTTGGCTTCTGTATCCGCGAGAGATTGAGACTCAACTGTTGGCGGCGATCGATTAAGTGAGCAATGGTTCGGTTGAGGGGTCTTCTAAAGAGGGCAGCACGATCGGAATCGCTGCATTCACCAGCGTGGTCAAAATTCCAGTTTGTTCCTGTCCATTGGTCGCTAAATCGCCATAGCAAAGAAACACTCGTTCTTCGGCGCGACCGAGTAAATCGAGCAAAATGCGTCTTAAGCGCTGCTCGTTAGAGATTTGTGTATCGTCGGCTGTCCAGGTTTTGCCTGACCAGTCTTGCAAGAATAAAGGAGCCGCAAACAGCGAGTCTACTCCGCTCAACCAGCGAGTTGACCCGGCATCTAACCAAAACTGCCAGCGATGAGAACGCCGACTCGATCGATATTGAAACACGGTTGCTAAGGTGACGGCATTGCTAGAGGGTCCGATCGGTCTTACCGGAAACGGATTGGCAGTCACAGTTCCTTGTCTAAGCAGTTGAACAAATCGGTTCACCGTCATTGAAGGAGGAGTATCAATTTTGTCAATCTGTCTCAGTCGAGCATCCACCTCCCAATAATGTTGGGCGGTTTCAATCAGTTCTCTAAGAGCAGCGAGTTGGTCAAATGGTAGGTGACTTCCGCCTAAAAAGAAGC
>JBBRMC010000506.1:0-3503 GCA_038231055.1 Leptolyngbyales cyanobacterium | reverse complement strand
TCCCAGAGTTGCCCCTAAAAACATTGCTGGAGCAAAGATTCCGCCAACCAGACCGCTTCCTAAGCTCAGTGCTGTAACTAATAGCTTGACGACCAGCAATGCGAGCAGCAGTCCCAGTGAGAATTCAACATCTCGCAGCATTGCTTCAACCGTTTCGTAGCCGACTCCTAAAATTTGAGGCAGTTGCAGTGCGACCAGTCCGATCCCTAGCCCTCCGACGATCGGGTGGATCTCCCTCGGCAATTTGCTGAACCAGGCAAATCCAGGAATCTGTCCTTTAAAACAGTCTTGTGCCCATTTGAGCGATCGCGTATAAGCAATCGACACCAAACTCGCAAACAGTCCTAACCCTAAATAAAGGGGCAGCTCTAACGGGCTGCGAACCTCATAGGCAGGAAGATCAAACGCAGGTTGAGATCCCAAGCCAATTTGAGCAACTAGAGCAGACACTACGGCGGCAAGCAAGACAACACTTGCCGCAGACGTGGCAAAGGTCGTGCCTAAAACGACTTCTAGAGCGAAAAAGACCCCTGCGATCGGCGCGTTGAACCCCGCTGCCAATCCTGCTGCTGCTCCTGCTCCTAGTAATAATCGCTGGCGTTCTTGAGACACGCGCAGCGCTTGCCCTAACAGAATGCCCAAATTTGCCCCGATTTCGACGCTTGGTCCTTCAGGTCCGAGGGATGCCCCTGATCCTAGAGATACGGCTGCTGCAACCATTTTAGCGACAGGGCGAATGGCGGAGACTTCTTGCCCTGCTTGAACGGCGGCAATCAGAGAAGAAATGCCGGGACCAAAATCTTTCCACCACCAACGCATCAGTCCGATCACAATCCCGCCCAATGTGGGGACACACGCCAACGTCCATGCCCCTGAGTGAGAGATCGCGCCCATCAAATCTTCCAACATCAAACGATGCAGAATCTCAATTAAATAGCGAAATGTCACCACCCCCATTCCAGCGCCGCCACCGATCAGCACGGCTAAAACCAGAACGATCGTCTCTGGTGAGGATTGCAGGCGGTTTAAGGTGCCGACCAAGGGAGGAGTAGAAGACGATGGCGAGTCAGGCAATAAGACTTTTGTGGGAGGGGCAGGAGGCATCCGGGACTACTGATGAGATCACATTAAATTTTGTTTCTATGTTCTCATTGTGAGGCATACGCTCTAGGGAAGACAAGCAAATTGGGAATCTCTGAAAAGTGGAAAAGCAATCGTTGAAAAACCTGGGTAAACTGAGTGAATAAGAGTCGGTAACCGTAGCGGAAGATGATCCGTATCTCGAATGTTGGACAGTGCCCTAAAAGCCGGGTCAGAATAGTCGAGGTTATTGTTTGCGAAGCCCTCTTCTTTTCAGAGTTAACCTGTTTCAGAAAAGTGTCAGTTTATTTTCGATAGCAGAAGTGCCTGATGAACGCCGACACCTTTGATCGTCCCTCTTCTCCTTGCCCGGTTTGTCACCAAATGGGCAATCTGCGATCGCTCAAGATGGTCAATGGGCTGTTGACCTGTCCCTATTGTCGTCAGCGATTGGTGGTGAGTGTTAGTGGACATTATGTGCGTGACCCCTTCGCGTTTAGACAGAGAGTGACGAGCCAAATGCTGCGTCGTCAGAGTCGCCCGATCGCTAGAATTTTGCGCGACTCTGGCATCTCAAAACATTCTTCGCTACTCGCCCTGTTGGGCAGCTTGCTTTTCTTTGGGTTGACGATGGCTGCGGTGAACGAAGTCAGTCATCAGCGTTTCCCACTTCAGGACAAATTAGAGCAAATCGTGAAGTGGGGCAATTCTGAATAGGGAGCCGGAAGCAGGATCACAAGAATGCCCTGCACCTCGTTTCTTAACAAAAATTTAATTAACAGAATAATTCTGAGAGTGCCTACTCACTTTTCTGTAAAGCTGTGTAAACAAACAGGACAGGTTTTTTATCAAATTGTGTCAGTTATTTCCTAGAATGCTTTTCTGGTGGGCTTTTTCTGGTAGAAAGATATATGTAGATAGGTTGCTGTCTGCGATCGCTAAGTCGAAAATCGGCTTCATATTTCTTCACAAAGTTTCTACTTAGTTTGACAGCCGCCTCTAATTTGTCGTCAGCCTGAGTCTCAAATCTGGGGCAACGAGAGTTGCTTGTTTGAGTCTTTTGCTTCATCCCGATTTACCCCTAGAGAACACGCCCTTCAAGGAGTCTGACCGCATGTTCACTCACGTCAAGCCCACCATTAGACACATTTCGCCCGACAATCTTCAGGGTCGGTCACTCGTGAAGGTGGTTTACGTCGTGCTAGAGCCTCAATATCAAAGTGCTCTTTCCGCCGCCGTTCGATCGATTAATAAAGCTCATCCCAATGTGGCGATCGAGATCAGTGGTTACCTGATTGAAGAACTTCGTGATCCCACAAACTATGAGAACTTCCAGAAAGACATTTCGGAAGCCAACATCTTTATCGCCTCGCTGATCTTTTTAGAAGATCTGGCAGACAAGCTGGTTGCTGCCGTTGAGCCTCATCGCGATCATTTAGATGTTGCGGTGGTCTTCCCATCAATGCCGCAGGTAATGCGGCTCAATAAGATGGGCAGCTTCTCAATGGCGCAGTTGGGGCAGTCAAAGAGCGCGATCGCGCAGTTCATGAAAAAGCGCAAAGAGAAATCTGGCGCTGGTTTTCAAGATGGAATGCTCAAACTGCTGCAAACCTTGCCCAAAGTGCTGAAATATCTGCCGATGGATAAGGCGCAAGACGCACGCAATTTCATGTTGAGTTTTCAATACTGGCTCGGCGGTTCGCAGGAAAACTTAGAAAACTTCCTGCTGATGCTCACCGATCGCTATGTGTTTAAAGGCATCAAGACCACAGGCGATCTGGCGTATCAAGATCCGGTCACTTACCCAGATATGGGCATCTGGCACCCGCTTGCGCCTGCGATGTATGAAGATGTCAAAGAATATCTCAACTGGTTTAACTCGCGCAAAGATATCTCGTCAGACTTAAAAGATCCGCTTGCTCCATGCATTGGCTTAGTGCTGCAACGAACGCACTTAGTCACCGGAGATGACGCGCACTATGTCTCGATGGTGCAGGAATTAGAGTCGATGGGCGCACGGGTGATTCCGGTGTTTGCGGGAGGGTTAGACTTCTCGAAGCCCGTGGAGGCGTTTTTCTACGATCCGGTTAGAGGTGATGCGTCGATCGTCGATGTCGTGATTTCGCTAACGGGATTTGCGTTGGTCGGCGGTCCGGCAAGACAAGATCACCCTAAAGCGATCGAAGCCCTGACTCGGTTAAACCGTCCTTATATGGTGGCATTGCCGCTCGTCTTCCAAACGACGGAAGAGTGGCAGGATAGTGACTTGGGGCTGCACCCGATTCAAGTCGCGTTGCAGATTGCACTGCCGGAGTTAGATGGCGCGATCGAGCCAATTATTCTGTCGGGTCGAGATGGCAATACGGGCAAAGCGATCGCATTGCAAGATCGAGTTGAAGCGATCTCACAACGGGCAATGAAGT
>JBBRMC010000505.1:0-3507 GCA_038231055.1 Leptolyngbyales cyanobacterium | reverse complement strand
TGATACTCATCCCGAATCATCTCGAATACGTAGCTAAGCTCTGATTGCGCCTCTTCTGGAGTTTTTCCCCACGCATGGCATCCTGAAATGGCTGGAACGTAAGCAACAAACCCTCCATTACCATCAGGACGCAGCACGATTGTGTAGTTTTTTAGCGATCGCATAGGTTAGAAAGGTATCAGTGACTATGGGCATTGCTAAACGACGGTATGAGTATGCAAAATTCTAAACGAGTTTGCAACTCTCTGATAGATCGGTTCATACCTTGAATCAGCAGCGCCTTAATAGCCTTCTTCCTCATATTCAGGTTGCTTGACTTTCTCAGGAATCTTGAGTTCTTGAGGCGTGTAAGGCTCGTCGTCTTGCTCTTTCCAAGGATCTTCTTCTGGGTCTTCATATTTGACTTCGGGTTCTCTCACCTCTTCAAACTCAACCTCAGTGACGTAATCATCGTCGTCGTCATAGTTTTCGTCATACTCGTCTTCCTCATAGCTGTCGCGCGAGGTTGCCGCAGTCCAGTTCTCTTCCTCTTCGTCTTCGTAATACATCTCGGCTTGACGACGGGGAGCCTCTTGGCGCAACGGTAAGGGTTCTGGCTCACCCCAGTTGTCTTCGTTCCAGGTTTCTTCGACGGGTTGACGAGCTTGAGTTTGGATCGGAGTCCGAACACCAGAGGGCAACTGGTTTTCGGTGCGGATGGGGGCGAGATATTGTTCTGACTCGTCGCGCTCCCAGGGAGGTTTGCCGATGCCGAGACGCTCTAGGATGCCGACGCTGACCTGGCTCATGCGCTCTTCGGCACCTTCGTAGACGATCAGACGATCGGGACCACTACTCACAATCTCGTCGATCGGAAGCTCATAGGTGCTGACAATTTGATCGGGGATCAGGGGTAGCCCGATCGAGGCAATGGTCAGCGTATCGACTTTGCCGCTATCAATGTTGAGACGAAACCCGCGAACTTTGCCGAGCAATTCGCCTGTTTCGGTGATCACTTCGCTGTTAATCAGGCTACTGTACCCATCGAGATCAAGGTCCTCGATCGCGTTTTCGTCATCAACTAAGATCACGTCGCCAATTTGCCGAATGCTCGTCAGCATCATCGGTTGCGGAGTGCCGTAAAAGAGATTCGGACGGATGCTCAGGGCTACGACCTCTTGACGATCGACATCGACCCACAGTTGACTGATCACTCCTAGCCGCTTGCCTGTCGTGCGAGTGATGACCTGTGTGCCAAGGAGATCGGAGCGTTGGCGAAATTCTTCTGTCATTGGGTCCCGAATCCTATTCGTGCAAATGCTGTAAATATCAAATCATACAGAGGCACTTTGGGGCAGCTTTATCCCCAGAACTTGGGTATATGCGCCTCGCGCTTGAGTCACGCCAATCGTTCTTTCAGCAGATTCAATCATCGGACGACGCAGACTGACGACAATAAATTGCGCCTCTTGTGCCTGTTGTTTGATCATTCTAGCTAATCGCTCTACGTTTGCCCCATCAAGAAACATATCAACCTCGTCAAAGGCGTAAAACGGTGAGGGGCGATAGCGCTGAAGAGCAAAGATAAAACTGAGTGCCGTCAAGGATTTCTCGCCTCCTGACATGGAGGCTAACCGCTGAATGGGCTTGCCTTTGGGGTGAGCCACCAAGTTTAAGCCCCCGTTAAACGGATCTTGGGGGTCTTCAAGCTGAAGGTGCCCGTCTCCGTCAGAAAGGGTGGCGAAAATCGATTGAAAGTTGATGTCAACGACATCGTATGCCTCTTTGAATGCTCGTTGCCGCAGCGTCGTGAAGTTTTCGATTCGCAGGAGTAACTCAGTGCGTTCTTCTTGGAGAGTTTCTAGCTTTTCGGTCAGTTCTTCGAGTCGGGCTTGCGTCCGATCGTATTCTTCTAACGCCAGCATATTCACAGGCTCCATTGCCTGAAGGCGTTTTTGCAGCGATCGCAGTTCGTGCTGAAGTTGCGCTAAATCGGGTGCAGGATCAGGAATCTCTGGCAAAGGATCGGGAAGTTCGGCTCGTTGGGCGGCAAGCTGCTCGTGCAGGGCGGCAACTTCGGTGCGGCGAGTTAGCTGGGTTTCTTGAACTTTGCCGCGCTGCCAGTCAAGCTGCTGCTGACGACTTTGCAAGTCTCGCAGTTGACGATCGACACGATCGCGCTGTTGTCGCGCTGATCCCAACGTTTTTTCAAGTTCGGCGAGGGCGGCTTGCAGTTGGGCAATCTGGTTGCTGACTTCTAACTGTTGAGCGCTCAGAGCAGCTTGCTCTTGCAGTTGTCCGGTTTGCTGGGTGCGATAGTCTTGAATTCGCGCCTGACCCTGCTGAATTTTCTCCTCAAGACGTTGACGCTGGTTGCCGAGTTCTAGAAGTCGCTGCTCGATCGTTCTTAGGGCTAGCTCTTTTTGACTGAGATCCGATTCGAGCGATCGAATTCTCTGCTGAATCTGCTGCCACTCACTATGGGTCTGTGACTGCTCCAACTCTGCCAACGTTTGACGCAACTCTTCTAGTTGAGCGTCTTGAGCCGGAATCTCAGTCTCTAGAGCGTGTAGGCGAGTTTGAGCCGTTGCCAGTTCTTGAGTGCTCTTCTGGAATTGTTGACCGATTTGGGACTGTTGCGTTTCTAGGCGCTGAATTTCGGTTTGAATCTGCTCAGATTTGAGTTGCAGTTCTCGATGCTGTTGACGCGCTTCTGTGAGGTGCTGCATCGTTTTTTGGTGGGCGATCGTCGCTTTCGTCAAAGCATCTTCACAGCGAAACAGAATGGTGTCGATGACTCGCAGCCGCTCTCTCAGCGTCGTGATTTCGGCAGATTCGCTCGCGTCCACGGTTCCGAAGCGAATCGGCGATCGCCCTCCAGAACTGCCGCCTGTCATAGCTCCGCTTTGCTCAAGCAATTCTCCATCGAGGGTGACCATGCGATATTGCCCGATATAGCGTCGAGCGTCACTCATCGCCTGAAAGACAACGGTGTTGCCGAACACATAGGAAAACACTTCCCAGTAGCGATCGTCGCACTCAATCAAATTAATGGCAAAGTCTACGCAGCCGCCCATCGATCGCAACGTGCTGGCTGAGGGAGGTCTTCCCGATCTGATTTTGTTAAGGGGCAGAAACGTGGCTCGTCCGGCACGCTTTTGTTTGAGAATCTCGATCGCGGCGGCGGCGATCGCATCATCGTCTACCACCAGTTGCCCTAATCGACCTCCGGCAGCCGTTTCTAAAGCAACTTGATAGCGTGGTTCCACGCGTCCTAGTTGGGCGACGAGTCCGTGTACGCCTGACAAACCCATTTTGAGAATGACTTGCGTCGCATGAGTGCCCTGAGCCTCCTGGATTGCTTGAGACTGTGCCTCTAATTTGTCCAAGGCGCGCTGTTTCTCGCGCTGCTCACTCAGTAAGCGCGTTTGCGTTTCTTTCTGAATTTGGGCTTCTTGCTCGGCAGCAGACACGGCTTGCGCGAGAGACTGAATTCGAGTGGTGGCTTGCTCTAGAGAAGTCGTAAAT
>JBBRMC010000504.1:0-3521 GCA_038231055.1 Leptolyngbyales cyanobacterium | reverse complement strand
GGGAGCCAGAAGTCCTGTTCCCTCTCCATTTGGGAGAGGGCTAGGGTGAGGGCGAATTGGGTAGTTCATACCTGGATTCAGCAACGCCGAAAATCATACCAGCTTGGTCGCATCGGTGATGAAGTGCGTCGCTAGTCTAAAAAATGCAGCACTGCGGCACTTTGGTAGGATAAGGCTGCACCCTGGCGTGAGTTGATCATCGGCAATGCAAGCAACCCTTGAGCAATTGACAGCGATCGGGATTTTTTCCGAGCTAAAATCGCTCGAATTAGCGCAATTGCAGTCTTCTACTGAAGTGCGGCACTACCAGCCGGGAGAGATCGTCATGGGCGAGGGCGATCGCCTGCCTGCGAAACTCTACGCTTTGCCAGAAGGTGTGCTACAAATTGCCAAAACAGCAGCGACAGGCAAAGAAACCATTCTCCGTACCCTGTCATCGGGAGAGTTTTTTGCGGCTCCTACCCTACTGGGTAATGGAATTGCTCCTGCTACTGTGACGGCTAAAAGCGATTGTTGGGTTTTAACGATCGATCAGGCGATGCTATTAGAAGTCATTCAACACCATCCAGAAATTGCGCTGCGAATGATGCAAGTACTGAATCAGCGAATTCAACAGCTCCACGAAACGGTTCACGGGCTGGTGTCAGAACGAGCAATTGTGAGACTGGCACGCTTCATCCAATATTCTGCCTTGCAGTCTGGAACGATAGCTAGCAGCCGTGGGCAGCAGTTGAAGGCAAAGCTGCCTTACTACCAAATCGCCCGCAGCATTGGCATCACTTACGAAGAGTGTGTCCGACTGTGCAAAAGCATTCACGCGATCGTCACTTATCATCGCGGCAATCTAACAATTTTAGATGAGCAGGCGTTAGAAGCAATTGCTTCAGGAGCAGAAGTGCGCCATGAGCCGTGACTCAAGGAAGGGCAGTTAAGCGAGCAGGTAAAACTGAAAGGGCAACCACCACCAAGAAACTCAGGGCACTCAACGTCTCGATCAAAGCAACCGTCTGAATCGAAGCAGTGTGATACCAGGCTTGCTGCCAAGCAATTAGCCCAAACTTGAGCAAGACAATACCCAATGCCAAAACACTGAGTAGCGGCAAAATGCCGAAGCAATAGAGTCCAATCACGATCAGCAGCGCGATCGCGTGATACACGCCTCCCGGTATCAGAGAACGGGTCTGCGGTTTTCGCAATTTCACACTGAAGATAGCACTGCCAAAAAATAAGGTGTTGAGTGCCCACAAGCCCAAAACGAGGCTAGAAATCGTTCCAGTAGTCGCGGCATAGGCAAAGGGTGCAGAGAGGCAGACCGCCGCAAAAGTGATTAATTCATTGGTGATTGATTTCTGTTTGCGATAAAAAACGGCAGTGGTATCGATTAAAAAGGCAGCGATCGCACCCCAGAAAAGCCACAGTAAGATCGAATGCTGAAGAGAGAGGTGGATCGCGATCGCTAGAGCCACAGCCGCATATAGCCCACCCCATACTAGAAATCGAGCCTTGAGACTGCGACGCTGCTTAATCTGCAACACCAAGGGATGTTCTGCCTGAAACCCACAGAGGGCACAGACAAGGGCTAACGTAGTGTTTCCTGTCCAGGTTTGAGCAGCGGTAGTTCCAGTCAAAAAAGAAACAATCAGCACCACGTAAACGCCATGTTCGGGGGACAAGGTAGGGTTATACCAGTGCGATCGTCGGGGACTTGATGCTTTTGCTTCGATCTCGGTTGGAGCCGTTGAAGTTGGGTTAGTCATCAGTTCGTTGAGTTGCTAGGTTCACCACTTACTGTGCAAAAACGCCAGCGTTGAATTCGTTGTCTGCAAAGCGTGGGGTGCATTGGCAGGCATCCAAATAAAGACTCCTGGCTGCAAGTCAATCTCACGTCCCTCTAAAGTCAGGGTTCCTTGCCCTGCCACGATCGCTAAGGTGACGTTACGGGGTGACGTGTGTTCTGCGATGGTGGTTCCGGCTGCCAAACACATGAGGCTGTGCTGGGTCTGTTCGTCTTTGTGCAACGGTTTGTTTCGCACTCCTGTTTCGGGATAATCAACCTGTTCAATGAGATTAGTCACGAGAGAATTGGTTGGCGTTGTAGGATTCATGATGGTTTGTAGAGATTTACGTGAAGTGTTCTTTCTTAATGAGCGATTACCCCTTCGGGGAACTGCAAAGCAACCGCGCAGAGGACGATGTAGCCCAAGTCTTGCTGGTATTTTTGAAAGACGCGACGCATTGCTAGCACCCGTTTTCGCAAAGGTGTCTGAGTCAAGACGTTCCACAAAATCCGCGCTGTGCCGATCGCGCCCTCATCCTGCAATATCTGTCGGGGATTTAACAAATTCATTGAACCTAGGTGATGGTGCTGCACCGTGAGTCCAGCAGCTTCATAGGCAGCTATCCAATTCGCTTCTGAGGAGGGCGTAGCATTGACGCGAATCGCCTCGGCTAAAGCGTGGTGAATTTCTGCTTCTCGATTTTGAGCCGCTAGCTCATGAGAAAGAAATTTTCCACCAGGTTTAAGGCGATCGTGAATGCTCGCCAGAATTTTTGCTTTTCCGCTGGGTGACTGCATCGTCAGAATTGCTTCTGCCAACACATAATCAAATTGTTCTGTCAGGCGATCGAGGTGAAAGATATCGCCTTCGATGATTTGAATCCGATCGCCCAACCCAGCCGCTGCAACATTAGCGCGGGCACGGGCAACACTATCAGAATTCTTCTCGATTCCCACGACGCGCACGTTGTAACGTTGAGCTAAAGAAATCGCGCTATCGCCAAAGCTAGAGGCTAACTCTAGAACCGTTTCGCCTGACCGAAAGTTTGCCCATTGGAACAGTTGCTCAGTGGCAACTCGTCCACCAGGTCGCAAGGTTTTCTTACCCGCAGCCGCTAGAAGCTGATGTCCTGAGGCGGTTTCAAAATTGAGCTTTGTTTGAGTCATAGTTAACCTCAGTGGTGACGCGATCGAGGCTTTGAGTTGAGTGCAGTCAGAAAAGAGGGTGGCGATCGCCAGTCGGAGCTAGCTCTTTGCCAAACTTTCAAACCTCGGTTTGACTACTTCTTCACGTTGACACATCCTAGCTATGAGTTCTATGAGGTAGCTCATACTAACTCCAGCAAATCTTTGGCAAATTAGAACTGTCTCAAAAAATCTTGCAGGCTCTGCCTGAGTTGGAAGGATAGAGTGCTTTCAAGGTTTAGATGAACCTCGATCGCTACCTATTACCAGAGTGAGTAGAATCTTCGCTGAATTAATCCCCTATGTAGCCTGATCAAAGTTCAGCGTCCAGAGTTCTAAATTCTTAAAGATTTTTTAAGCTGATCCCCACTCCACAAAGGTTGCGCGGGAATGCTGAAATCACATCAGAGAAAAGCGGCACTTTGCCGTTAGATTAAGGGTGGACTTTTAAACACATCGATTTACAGCGCGAGGCGATCGAGATTGGACGAAAACTATCAGACCTACCTTAATCGGGTGATGCGGATGACGCTCCCAGACACCTACAGGTCGCAGGTGC
>JBBRMC010000503.1:0-3526 GCA_038231055.1 Leptolyngbyales cyanobacterium | reverse complement strand
TGACGAAGCGGGAATGAAGCTGACTTATGACAAGATGAACCAGGCATATCACAATATTCTCAGACGCTGTGGGCTGAAATTTCGAGCCGTCGATGCTGATTCAGGCGCGATCGGAGGGTCAGGTTCTCAAGAATTTATGGTGCTGGCAGACGCGGGTGAAGACGAAATTCTCTACACCGACGATGGAACCTATGCTGCTAACGTCGAGAAAGCCGTCTCTCTGCCCCCGGACGCTGAACCGTCACCCTTTACAACTCACGAGAAGCGAGAAACACCCGGAGCGGTGACGATCGAGAAAGTCTGCAAGTTTCTCGACTGCTCTTCGACTCAACTAGTCAAGAACGTTTTATATCAAGCCGTTTATGACAGTGGAATCACCGTTTTGATCTTGATTCACATCCGAGGTGATCAAGATATCAACGACGTTAAACTGCAAAACGAACTGGTCAAAATAGCTGATCAATACGGCGCTAAAACTGTTTTATCGCTCACCGTTCCCGATGCCGAGGCTCAACAAAAGTGGGCAGCAAAGCCGCTGCCTCTGGGCTATATGTCTCCCGGCATTAGTGATGATTACATTCGATCCTCAAAAGAGATTGCACCTAAATTTGTTCGCCTCGTAGATCACACCGTTGCCGAGTTGCAAAACTTTGTCACCGGAGCCGACGAGTCGGGCTATCACGTCGTCGGCGCAAACTGGGGCGCACAGTTTCAGAAGTCACCTCGCGTGGTCGATTTGAGAAAGGCAAAAGCGGGCGATCGGGCGGTTCACAACTTGACCCAAACGCTCAAAACCGCACGAGGGATCGAGATCGGGCACATCTTCCAGCTCGGCACCAAATATTCCAAGGCATTGGGCGCAACTTACACCAATGAGCAGGGCGAAGAAGTTCCGCTTGTGATGGGCTGCTATGGCGTAGGAGTATCTCGACTCGCACAATCAGCAGTCGAGCAATCTTACGATAAAGACGGCATTATCTTTCCCGTTGCGATCGCGCCTTACCAAGCGATCGTGATTATTCCCAATGTCGGAGATGCCGCTCAAGTCGCGGCGGCTGAATCGCTGTATGACGAACTGAATCAAGCGGGAGTTGAAACGCTGTTGGACGATCGCAGCGATCGGGCGGGAGTGAAATTCAAAGATGCTGATTTAATTGGGATTCCCTACCGAGTTGTGACTGGAAAATCGTTAAAAGACGGCAAGGTTGAAGTGGTGCAACGAGCGACCAAAGTGGTGCAGGAAATGGCGATCGCAGAAGTCGTTTCGACCCTAAAACGATGGATTTCTGAAGCAACTCAGAGATAATTGAGACCTTGCACCTGGTGAAAACTCCCTCGTTTCTGGCATTCACGGGCGGGGCAGAATCGTAGCGAAGAGGCGGGTGCAAGATCTCAGACAAATTATGCCCGCGACAGCTTCCGGAATCGGCTCTAGAGCCAGTGTAGTCAATCATGCTGCATCCTCCACAGATTGATTGTCTACAGTCCGAGATCCAACACTAGGAGGGATTCCTTGATGCAAGACCAACGTTCGACTCGCCGCATTCCAGTCGGAATGGTTGCAGGCTTGTCAGCACTAGCGGTGACTGCCGGAAGCGCGACTGCATTTTTAGCATGGCATTCAACCCAGCCCAAACCTGTAGAAACTACCCCTGAAATCTCTAAAGTTGAGCCACAGCCCTCGCCATCTGCATCTGTGGCTCCAACAGCACCTATTGCTCAATCCAGTGGCAAATCGACTCCTAAAGTGGCACCTCCCGTCGTTGAGACAACGGCTCAAGTCTATTGGCTCAAAAAGTCTGGGAGTTTAGAGGCAGTGCCCATCAAGCTAAAGCCTGGCGATCGCTCAGAGTTAGCGTTAAGCGACGCGATCGACACCCTGCTGCATAGCTCTCCTGATCAGAGCCTCACGACAACCATTCCTCAAGGCACTCAGCTTAGAAGCCTCAAAGTCAAGCCTGATGGTGTTCACGTCGATTTGTCGTCTGCTTTCACAAAAGGCGGCGGCAGCGCATCAATGATGGGTCGCGTGGGTCAAATTCTGTATACGGCGACTAGCACCGATCCGAGTGCGCCCGTCTTTTTGTCAGTTGGAGGTCAACCCTTAGAAACGCTAGGCGGTGAAGGCTTGATGTTAGATCAGCCAATGACTCGCCGATCGTTTGAAAAAGATTTTGTCTTAGAAGCGCGGTAGACAATCCTGTCTCTATTCAACAGGGTCAGTGCTGGGTGTGTCACACTATGACATCGTGACGATCGCTATAAAATGATTGGGTCAAAACGGTGGCAGATTTTTCGATCGCTCCTAGCCATTCTTTTAATCGGGCTATCGTGGTGGGGTGTCTTTGCGGCTCGATCGGGGTTGGTTGTCCGCTCGTTGGAGCGCGACCAGATTCCGTTGATATACATGGCTCCGCAGCAGGTGCAAAATGCTCCTGGGGTGTTGATTGCTCACGGGTTTGCTGGGTCGAAGCAACTGATGTTGGGCTATGGCTATGTGCTGGCAAGGGCAGGCTATGCCGTCATGCTGTGGGATTTTGACGGTCATGGAGCCAATCCCACTCCGTTAAAAGGATTTGAACTTCAGAAAAATCTTGACGTAGCGCGGCGGGTTTTAGTCGAGCAGCCAGAAGTCGATCGCACACGGATCGCTCTATTAGGGCACTCGATGGGAAGTGGCGTGGTCATGTCTGCCGGAATTCAGGATGTAGAAAAATTTGCGGCAACGATCGCCATCTCTCCAGGAGGGCAACACGTCACGCCCCAAGCTCCTCGCAACCTGCAACTACAAATTGGTGCTTGGGAGGGAAGATTGCTGCCCTATGCTCAACGATTGTTGGTGGATGCAGGTGGCGCAAATGAGCAGTTTTCTCTGGGCAAGGCGCGAGAATTGGTAACTGTGCCGACGGTGGAGCACATCACGATTCTGTTTAGTCAAGCCAGTCATCAAGCAGCGCTACGGTGGCTCGATTCGACATTTGGACAGCAATCACAGAGTGAGTATGTTGATCGCCGCATGATCTGGTATTTTGTGCATTTAGCTGGGTGGCTATTGCTATTAAGCGCGATCGCGCCTCAGTTAGAACTACCTACCCCTTTAGACTTAAAGATCGCACCTTGGCGACAATGGAGTGGATTAGTCGTGTCTCCAATCCTGGCGCTGGGGGGATTGTGGCTTCTCGATCCGGTGATTGATTTGCAGTCGTTGGGCGGCATACAGGTCGGGGGTGCAGTCGGAATCTGGTTCTTAATCGCAGGCTTGACCTGGCTAGGAATTTTAGGTCGGCTTCCTCCTAGAAGTTGGAGACTAGCGGGATTCGGGATTGCGTTATTTGGGCTGCTCTGGGTTGCAGTCGGGGCAATGGCGCAAATAGTTTGGCTTCAGTGGTGGCTGATTCCGGCGCGATTAATCATTTGGTTGCCGATCGCGATCGCGTGCTTCCCGTGGTTTTTAGCGTCTGGAATGGTGCAGCAATCAACTCGCTGGTTCACAAGGTTGGGCTGGTGGCTGGGGCAAAGTGTCATG
>JBBRMC010000502.1:0-3545 GCA_038231055.1 Leptolyngbyales cyanobacterium | reverse complement strand
GTATTGCCGTAGGGTATCGCGAGTGTGGCGAAACATGCGGTCTTTCAAAGGCGTGTTGATGGTGAGGTATTGACGAGAGGCGTTGATTAAGGCTTCGTTGTCAATAAACTGCTTGGGGTTGATGATTTTTTTACCGTTGTGCCAGGTGTCTTGAAGTTGGTAGGTCAGCAAGCGATCGTGTTTTTGGAGGTGCTGCTGTAATTGAGGGCAGGGCTGACCGCCCTGAGTGAAATAGTCGGTAGACATTTGCTGCCAGAAGTCGAGGATGTGACGGTCTGGTTTTTCTGTCAGAGCAGCAAAGTAATTGCAGAAGTTGTCGCCATATTGCCAGTGTCCTTCTAAACCCAGCAGACTTAGGAGATCAAAGATTTCAATTGGGTCAATCTGCATAGGAGTTGCTGAGAGCAACAACAGCGCTTTGGTTTTGTGCCGCAGCTTCCGCATCAGTTCTAGCAGGCGATTGGGGGTATCTTTGCGGTCTTGTGGGCTTTTGCGCCGAGCGTGGTGGGCTTCATCTAGCACGATGAGATCCCAGGGTTCGGAGTCTAGCAATTCCTGCATTCGCTCTTTGCGGCGAATCAGATGGCTGGAGGCAAGGATCAAGTTTTGAGAGTTCCAGATGTTGGTTGCACTGGGCGATCGCTCCCCAAACGGATCTCGGAGTTCACCCTGAATCAGTGACCAGAAGTGCAGATTGAATTTCTCTCTCAGTTCGGTTTGCCACTGGGGTTGAACGCTGGCAGGCGGCAGCACTAGCACTCGTTTGACTTTGTGAGAAAGCAGTAGATAGCGTAGAACCAGCCCAGTTTCGATCGTCTTCCCCAACCCCACTTCGTCCGCGATCAGGTAGCTGCGGGGAAATTCTTGGGCGACGCGACGGAGAATTTTAAGCTGGTGTGCCCAGGGTTGAATCGGAATCGATTTGAGAGTGAAGTCGAGACAGCCGGGGTCTTGGTATAGATTGGCAAGTTGGATAAAAGCTTGGTGTTCTTTCTCCCAGATTTCAGGGGATATATTTGGCTGAATATCTTGCCCCCGATCGTCAGTTTGTTCTCGATCGCTCTCTAATTCTGGTGGGGTTGATGACTCTGGCAAAGGTCGTTGATCAAACTCATTCTGCCGATTCCAAGTAGGCTGGGTTGTCGGGGTGTAACGAAGCAGCTTGCGTTTGACGGCTTCTGGAACTTCAAAGACCCGCACGTTTGGCAGCTTATTGTCCCAGAGTTTATCGAACCGGGACATCTCAAGCTGGACTCGTTCAAGGTCGCGTCCGCCTTCCCACCCAAAGTAGACGTGAAAGGATTCGATATTGGCTTCCCAGCCGCCGATCGACTCGTTGTTAGAGCCGCTGAAGGCAAGCCGATCGCCCTTTGCATCGGTAATGATGCCAACCTTTTCATGAAAGATTCGCTGGGGGTCAAGTTGTCTGTCGCTCTCTTCAGGTAATCCATCGCTCTTGAGGGGAATGGCGATGCGAATATCCAGGTATTGATTCTGGATCAGCCAACTGAGAATCTCGAAGTGCTTGAGTTGGGCAAAGTTTTTGGGCGCTTGGAGGTCAGTATCGAGCCGTTGAGCCACTGCCTCTCGTAGTTCGTATCCTTGCTGGATTGCCTGTAAGTCTTGAGGGCTGAACTGACAACCCATTACTAGCCGCATCTGTCCCTGGTTGTGCAACATGGCTCCGAGTCCCCGCGCAACTTTGCTGAGAATCGTGCTGTTGAAGAAACCCGCTTTGCGATCGTATTGAACCGCGCATTCAAGAGCGGGAATGTAGAAGTCAGCGACGGGATTGTTTT
Source organism: Leptolyngbyales cyanobacterium (assembly GCA_038231055.1). Lineage (GTDB taxonomy): Bacteria > Cyanobacteriota > Cyanobacteriia > Leptolyngbyales > Leptolyngbyaceae > Phormidesmis_A. The sequence continues at coordinate 1,746 of JBBRMC010000502.1, read as the reverse complement.
CGTCACTGGAGTAGCTGATTTTCCATGAATGGTTTTGGAGCAATCGACTCATAGATTTATGGGTTTAACCAGTCTTCAAGTTGCAAATCAGAAATGTTTTCAAAATGGCGCGTGTTATTTGGGACGAGAATTGACTGGCGCGATCGCGCTACAGCAGCAATCAAGGCATCTTGTTCACCCGTCGGTTTACCGATCTGCTTCAATTCACCCTGGATTCTGCCAAACTCCACTGATGCTGCTCGATCAAAATCAATTACGCCAACCAGAGTGAGAAAGTTCCGCAAACCAGTCGCATTCTTCTCAAACTGCTCTGAGCAGTGCACTCCTTTGTAAAGTTCAGCTAGAACAATGGTTGAAATGTAACAATCGATCGCTTTGACATCTAAAACGCGCTTTGGTATTGGGTTCTCTTTAATTAAAGCGATACAAATATTGGTGTCTAGTAAGTCCATCATTAAATCTTAGTCATCAAATGAATCAATCTGTCTTCCTCGATCGGCGTGGCGTTCTCGATCTATTTCAGCAAAAATGTTGTCGAGGTTGGGATCATTTTTCCACCCACCTAACACTGAATCAATTCGCTTCTGTCTCTCCTCTGGCGTGAGTTGACTTAATGGATGAACCCTAGAAGCTTCAACCATGACTTGCTCTCCATCGGGAATGTCGAGTGTTTCAATCAGTTCGATCGTGTGTCCACGTTTAATGCCTTTGACTGTCATGGCTACGCTTCCTCTGTTTCAAGTACGTCAAAATTTAAGGCTTGCTGTCCTTCAAACTCTAGCTCAGGCTGGACGTAGACGACTTTGGCTTTAATTTCGTCCATTGCCAGCCACAGGTCGGCGAGGGCTTTTTCTTCGGGGATACGTTTCTTTTCGTCGCCGATGCGGGGGATGACTTTGAGGGCGACTTCCCACGATCGCATGAACAAGTCATTACTCAACAGCCCCGTTGATTTGAGAAAGCGGCGGACGGGTTCGATCGTGCCTTCTTCGAGATAGAGGGTGATGATGGCGTGGAGGGCATCGATCAGGTAGCGGGCGGAGAAGTCTGCTTCGACGAGGGAGAAGGCACGTTTTTTGTGGCGCTGTTGGGGGATGAGAAATTTGCAGGTGCCGCTGGTGGAGTCGATCAGTTTGTAGGTTTTTGCCAGGTCTGCGACGTTGAAGCCGCCGACAGCGAGGGCAAGCTGACGGGCATCGTCGAAGGGAAATTCGCGGGCGTGGAAGGCATCCCAGGCGAGCATATACCAGGTGGTGAGGGGGTCGAAGCCCTGGGTGTCGGTTTGGGCGAGTTTGTAGAAGCGGTAGTTGGCGATCGCTCTCCTGGCTTCTGCGAATGCCTCTTCAGGGCGGACTTCGTTGCCGGAGGAGTCGAGGATGGGGTAGTTGCGGGAGAAGACGTTGAGGGCGGGACCGAAGGCGCTGAGGTAGAGGTCGATGCCTGTGATGTCGTTGGCTTCAAATTCGGGGGCGCGTTGTTCGACGAGGTTGGCGACATCGGGGCGGAGGTCATCCCACCAGGCTTGTCCGGCGTTGGGTTCTCGTTTGCGGCAGACGAGGAGGACGGTGCTGGAGACGGAGTTTTTTTGTGCTTGATGGAGGTTTTGGGGGTTTTCGGTGCTGACTGCCCAGGATGCGGTGATTTCAAACCCGGCATCGATGAGGGATTTGGCGAGGACATCCCATGCGCCGGAGTCTTTGTGGTTGAATTGGACGGTCATTACGCCGTCGTCGCGCAGGACTCGAT
>JBBRMC010000501.1:0-3563 GCA_038231055.1 Leptolyngbyales cyanobacterium | reverse complement strand
TAGACGGGAACGTGCTGACGACCGTTGTGAACCGCGATCGTGTGTCCAATCATCTGGGGCAAAATCGTCGAAGCTCGTGACCAGGTTTTGATGACTTGCTTGTCACCTCTGGCATTGAGCGCTTCAACCTTGCTCATCAGGTGGTCAGCAACAAAGGGACCTTTTTTAAGTGAACGTGCCATATTTTAGGTTTCTCCCTAAGTCAAATTACGATTCCCGTCCGCCGCGTCCACGTTTCGAGGACTTACGACGACGACGCACAATAAACGCGCCGCTCAGTTTCTTCTTGTTGCGGGTTTTGCGCCCCAAGGTTGGCTTACCCCAAGGCGTAACAGGACCGGAGCGACCGATCGGTGCCCGTCCTTCTCCACCACCATGAGGGTGATCCACCGGGTTCATGACGCTACCGCGCACTTGAGGACGACGACCTTTGTGACGGGTGCGTCCTGCTTTACCCAAGTTGATGTTTCTCGCTTCGAGGTTGCCGACTTGCCCGATCGTGGCGTAGCAGTCTTTACGGATTAACCGAACTTCAGTTGAAGGCAGTTTCAACGTGACGTAATCACCTTCTTTTGCAGCGACTTGAGCCGCCGCACCGGCTGCCCGAACAATCTGACCCCCTTTGCCGGGAACGAGTTCAACGTTGTGAACGATCGTACCGAGGGGAATCTTTTCGAGGGGCAAGGCGTTGCCGATTTCGATCGGAGCATCGGGACCAGACCGAATCACGGTGCCGACTTTCAGTGTGTTGGGGTGAAGAATATAACGCTTCTCGCCATCTGCGTAGAACAGAAGGGCTAAACGTGCATTGCGGTTGGGATCGTATTCGATCGCTGCCACCCGCGCTGGAATGTTCAGCTTATCGCGCTTGAAATCAATGATGCGATAGAGACGCTTGTGACCGCCGCCTCGATGACGACAGGTAATTACGCCTCTGTTGTTGCGTCCTTTATCCCGGTGTTTAGTCGTAGTTAGAGACTTTTCTGGCTCGGTCTTTGTGATCTCGCTAAAGTCAGAAACGCTACGCTGACGGGTGCCAGGGGTAAAGGGTCGATAAATTCGGATGCCCATAATTTGCTACTCTCAGGGGTTTCTAAACTTCAGGGAACAGGGTGATTGAATCCCCATCTGCGAGGGTGACGATCGCCTTTTTATAGTGAGGTCTATGACCTGCAAATTTGCCAACGCGACGTGCCTTACGAGGAGGATGCTGAGTCGTCACGCCAGTCACCTTGACTTCAAACATGAGTTCGACGGCTGCCTTAATTTCGGGCTTGGTCGCCTTGGGCTGAACTTCAAAGGTGTATTGGTTGAGTTCCAATCGCTGAGTCGCCTTCTCTGTAATGATCGGACGACGAATCAAATCCGCTAAGTTGCGGGGGCTAAAATCACTCACCGTATACCTCCTGGATCTTCTCAAGGGCAGCAGGGGTTGCCACAATGTGGTCGGCTGCTAGCAAATCAAACACGTTGAGGTTATTAGCCGAGATCAGCCTGAGCTTCTCAATATTGCGAGCAGACAGATAAACCGTCTCGTTGCGCTCTGCCATAATGATCAGCACTTTCTTATCTGGCTCGATTCCCCACCGACTCAGCGCCTGCACCATTTCTTTAGTTTTGGGACGAGTCAACTGAGCCGCAAAATCCTCGACCACGATCAAATCTGCGATGCGACTTTGGAACGCAGTCCGTAGCGCCAACCGCCTCTCTTTGCGATTCATCTTGATGGTGTAATCTCTGGGTTTAGGTCCAAAAATTACGCCGCCGCCCCGCCATAGCGGAGACCGAATCGATCCAGCACGGGCGCGTCCCGTTCCTTTTTGTCTCCAGGGTTTGCGTCCACCCCCGCGCACTTCAGCACGAGTTTTGGTCGAAGCGTTGCCCTGCCTCTGATTTGCCAATTGGCGAACCAGTGCGCGGTGGACAATATGAGCCGCACTTTCTTCTTTAGCAACTTTAAGCTCGATCGAGGCTTGCCCCGCATCGGCTCCCTGCCAGTCTTTTACTACACAATCAACCATTTCTGCCTCCTTCTGCCCTAGCGCCCAACTTTCTTAGCGGGCATGATTTGCACCAGAGCGCCGGGCTTACCGGGAACTGCTCCTTTGATCAAAATCAAATTCCGCTCTGCATCCACTCGCACCACGGTTAACTTCTTGATGGTGACTTGCGCTCCGCCCAGACGACCTGCCATGCGCTTACCGGGGTAGACGCGTCCGGGGGTGGTGCCTGCTCCAGTCGAGCCGGGAGCGCGGTGATTCTTAGAACCGTGAGACATCGGTCCACGTGCGAAGTTGTGACGCTTTTGATAACCTGCAAAGCCTTTACCGATGCTGGTACCTGTCACATCGACGATCTGACCTGCTTCAAAGATGTCAGCCTTGATTTCTTGACCTAGTTCGTAGGCGCTGTAATCTTCTGAAGGAAGGTATTGGCGCATCTCAGTGAGATGGCGCAGGGGAGCAGAATTGGATTTGGCAAGGTGCCCCAATTCAGGTTTGCTCAATGACTTGACTCGTGTCTCACCAAACCCGATTTGAACGGCAGTATAGCCGTCTGTTTCGCGAGTTTTGACTTGGGTGATTGGGCAGGGTCCTGCCTGAATGACGGTGACGGGAATGGAAATCCCGGTTTCGTCAAACACTTGAGTCATGCCGAGCTTTGTGCCGAGAATGCCGACAGCCACGGTAACTGGTCTCCTTTTCTACACACTTGAACATAGCGAAATCGCGACTTTGAGACGCGGCTTCGTTATCGAACGGATTCCACGGTCTGAGACCAGATGAATCTTACCTCTCTGTAATTAGGAGGCAGCGGATTCCGCATTTCTTGGACACTTTGGTCGATTGTGCAAAGCGGCTTGAGAGGAACCGAATCGGCTCTGCTCTTTTGTGCTTCTCCCGCCTAGACTTGAACAGGTGACTGCTCAGTATCTGGTTATGGCTGGGGTCAAACGCGCAAGCTGGGTTTTGCAAACCCTGAAGAAGTCTTAGCTTCTTCGCCCGAAGTCTCGAAACAATTTCCTTCACACGAGATGAAGACGAGTTTTGAGATGCGCTACAGCCTATTACTATAGCTCAAATCTGATCACTTCTTCACGGAAATTGCATAAACAGAAATTTAGCGACAATTAAGCAGTTTAGTATAGTGAAGCCCCGATCGTCTACTAAGTTTCTAGATCTCTTTTCTAACCCGTTTTGCGTCGCCGACTGGAGGCGGGTTTCTTTTCTTGAGGGCTAGTCTCTACGATCGGAATCGTAAAGTGAAATTGACTACCGAGATCTTTGCCGTCTGACTCTGCCCAGATGCGCCCGCCCCAGCCTGCGATGATTTGGCGACAGATAGCGAGTCCGAGTCCGGTGCCTCCGGTGGTGCGACGCAAGGCTCCTTCTTCTTGATAGAAGCGATCGAACACGGTTTCAAGTCGATTTGATTCGATGCCTCGTCCGGTGTCAGAGATGGTAACTTCTAGCATTTTGCTATCGTTGCAATGTGCCTCAATGGTGATCTGCCCGTCAGAGCCGGTGAATTTGCACGCATTGTCGAGCAGCTTAGAAATGACT
>JBBRMC010000500.1:0-3566 GCA_038231055.1 Leptolyngbyales cyanobacterium | reverse complement strand
ATCTCTGGTTCTTAACCGAAAGCGTGCGCTGGGGCTTTTTACCCAAAGAAACATTAGCCAACGCCAAGACGCTAATCGATCAAGTTAACCGCGAAGATATTTGGAAGCAGGCGGCTCAGGAAATGGGAATTGCAGCAGCCGATATTCCTACAAGCACGTCTCGCGGCGTTGAAGAATTCTTTGACGGCATCAAATTTGATCCAGAGAAACCTCAGGCTTATTTAGACAGCTTGAAGATCAAGAAAGTGTAAAACCCTATCTAAAAACCTCACGCTTACGAACCCATTCCATCATTCGCCGAACCCGAACTTAGGAGCCTTTCTATGACCCTCGTTCAAAAGCGCAACCCAACCACGTCTACCCGCAAACCCGCTAACTCAAAGCTGATGGAGCGATTGGATGACATTGTTTCGCCACTGATTGCCCTGATTATTTTGCTCGCCATCTGGCAATTCTTAGCTTCCATTCCGGGGTTGACCACGCTCCCAACTCCGGTGCGAGTCGTGCAAGAAACTTGGATGCCTCTGATTGCTTATCCCTTCTACGATCGGGGCGGCACCGACAAAGGGCTGTTTTGGCAAGTCATGTCGAGCTTGCAACGAGTCGCGATCGGGTATTCTCTCGCTGCGGTCGTCGGCATTAGTCTTGGCATTCTCGTCGGCATGAACAAGCGAGTGTCTAAATCCCTTGACCCGATTTTTCAAATTCTCCGAACGGTTCCGCCTCTGGCTTGGGTTCCGATCGCCCTTGCTGCTCTGCAACAAAACCAACCTGCTGCCCTATTTGTTATCTTCATCACGGCGATTTGGCCCATTCTCATTAACACGGCTGTTGGCGTTCAGCAGATTCCTAGCGATTACAACAACGTTGCCAAAGTGTTGCAGCTTCCTAAGTCAGAGTATTTCTTTAAGATTCTCTTTCCGGCTGCACTGCCCTATATTTTTACCGGATTGCGGATCTCAATCGGTCTTGCCTGGTTAGCAATCATCGCTGCTGAAATTGTGATGTCTGGCATCGTCGGCATTGGCTTCTTTATCTGGAACGCTTACCAAAACAGCCAAATTAGCGAAATTATTCTGGCACTGGTTTATATCGGCTTGGTGGGCTGGCTTCTCGACAAAATGATGGAGCGCCTGCAAACGCTCATTCTGCCTAGCAGTCAACGCTAATGATTCAGACATCATCATTCACCCACTCCCCTATCTAACCTTGCCATGACTCATTTTGTTGCCGTCGAAAACGTTGAAAAAGTGTTTCCCCTTGCGAATGGCGATATCTATATCGCGCTCAAAGGGATTGACTTAGACATCAAAAAAGGCGAATTCATCTCTCTGATTGGTCACTCTGGCTGCGGTAAATCGACTTTGCTTAACATGATTGCTGGGTTAGACTTGCCCACCGATGGGGTCGTCATGTTAGAAGACGAAGAAGTACTGAAGCCGGGACCCGATCGCATGGTCGTGTTTCAAAATTATTCACTGCTGCCGTGGATGAGCGTTCGACAAAATATCGAGCTGGCAGTGAAGAATGTTTTGGGACATCTGCCTGCTGCCGAACGCAGAGAGATTGTCGAGCATCACATCGACATGGTGGGGCTGCGCCACGCGGCAGATAAGCCACCCGATCAACTTTCTGGCGGCATGAAGCAGCGCGTTGCGATCGCCCGTGCCTTTGCCATCAAACCCAAGCTTTTGCTGCTAGATGAACCGTTCGGTGCCCTTGATGCTTTGACTCGCGGCAATCTGCAAGAAAAGCTGATGGAGATCTGCGAAGAAAATCACGTCACGACCGTGATGGTGACGCACGATGTCGATGAAGCGATTTTGCTGTCCGATCGAGTGGTCATGCTTACCAATGGACCTGAATCTAAAATCGGTCAAATTCTAGACATTGACATTCCTCGACCTCGCAAACGGATGGAGGTGATTAGTCACCCCAACTACTACAGCTATCGCAGCGAAATTATTTACTTCCTCAATCAGCAGAAGCAGATCAAAAAGCTTCGTGCCAGAAAGACGGCTGCCGTTGCGCGTCACGGACTAGAGAAAATTAATCTAGAGATTGGCTTTGTTCCCCTAGTTGCTTGTGCGCCGTTAGCGGTCGCCAAGGAAAAAGGATTCTTTACCCACCACGGTTTAGACGAAGTGCATCTAGTGCGTGAATCAAGCTGGCGAGGCATTCAGGATGGCATTGCAGGCGGATATCTCGATGCGGCTCAGATGCCGTCTGGAATGCCCGTTTGGATGACCGTCGGCGGCATGGATGGCAAATCGATTCCGATTGTCAGTGCCCTCACTCTCACCCGCAATGGCAACGCGATTACCCTCGATAAGCGCTTTTATGATCAGGGCGTTCACACGTTGGATGATCTGAAGAGAATGCTGTTAGCAACGGCTGACAAACAGCATATCTTCGGCGTAGTACATCCTGCCTCAATGCACAATTTATTGCTGCGCTATTGGCTGGCAGCCGGGGGCATCGATCCCGACCACGATGTCTCGATTACAACACTGCCCCCCGCTCAAATGGTCGCCAACCTTAAAGCAGGCAGCATTGATGGCTATTGTGTCGGCGAACCGTGGAATATTCGTGCGGCAGTTGAGGGGACTGGCTATACGATCGCCACCGACTTAGAAATCTGGAATGGTCATCCTGGCAAAGTTTTGGGCGTGCGAGAAGATTGGGCAAACGCCTATCCTAATACGCACGTAGCATTGGTGAAAGCGCTGTTAGAAGCGTGTCGTTATTGCACCGACCCAGCCAATCATGAGGAGATTCGCGAGATTCTCTCACGAAGCGAATATCTCAGCTCTGAGTTAGACTTTATTCAACTCGGCGACCCCAATAATCGGGTGTGTGATTTGACCCCATCGCCTAAAGAATATGCTCACCACCAGTTTTATGGGCAAGGGGTCAACCGTCCGAGTCGCACCGAGCATTTGTGGATGATGACGCAGATGGCACGCTGGGGCGACATTCCGTTTCCTCGAAACTGGGTCGAGATTCTAGAGCGCGTTAGCAAAGTCAGTGTGTTTAGCGTAGCTTCACGAGAGCTAGGGCTGTCTGAACTCACCTACAGTCGAGGCGCGATTCAGTTATTTGATGGGGTCAATTTTAGTGCCGATGACCCGATCGGATATCTCAATCATCTCAAGATCAAACACGACATCTATATGGCAGATGTTGCGATCGACAAACCTCTCGCCCGAATCGCTTGATCCCTTTTTCGTAGGAATGACCCTCATCCCCAACCCTTCTCCCTAGGGAGAAGGGAGCCAGAGTTCCTGTTCCCTCTCCTTTTGGGAGAGGGCTAGGGTGAGGGCTAGATTGAGGCTTCACAAACAAATTCAACGAGGCTTCACAGACAAGTTCAGCAATGCCTCTTTAGTTCTATCCCTGCAAATGCTAACCCCAACGCGAACGCAAATGACTACAGCACTTCAAAATCTAGAGGCTTCTCATTCCGTTAATCAGCCTCCTTTTCTGGTCATCGATCGAGTCTCTAAGGTCTATCCCACTAAAGATGGCGACGGGTACACCGTCCTCAAAGATGTAAACCTCACCGT
>JBBRMC010000499.1:0-3569 GCA_038231055.1 Leptolyngbyales cyanobacterium | reverse complement strand
CGAATTCGTTCGGGTGCAATCCGTTTGGCGGCGACGGCGGCACAAACCGCACGAATTGCCTTCTCTGCATCGAGAGGCATTAACAACACATCGGCTCCGGCTTCGACTGCCAAAACTGCCGATTCTTCAATGCCGTAGCGGTTGGCGATCGCACCCATAATTAGCGCATCGGTGACGATCAAGCCTTGAAAGTTCAATCGTTGCCGTAACTCCTCAGTCAAGACTTTGGGTGATAGTGTGGCTGGATACCGATCATCCAATGCCGGAATTTGAAGATGAGCGCTCATCACGGCATCGACTCCGGCTTGAATCGCTGTCTGAAAGGGAGGAAGTTCGACCTGTTCGAGTCGTGCCCGATCGTGGTGCAACACGGGCAATTCTAAATGAGAATCGATCGCTGTGTCACCGTGACCCGGAAAGTGTTTCGCAGTCGTCAAAACGCGGTAAGACTGTGCGCCTCGAATAAAGGCAGTTGCTAGTCTGCTGACGATTTCTGTCGTTCCACCAAACGCCCGCACATTAATGACCGGATTATCGGGATTGTTGTTAACATCGACGATCGGAGCCAGCACCCAATTGAGTCCGATTGCCTGCGCTTCCTGGGCTGTCACGACTCCCATTTTTTCAGCATAGTCACAGGCGAGGGACAGATTGGTTTGAGCGATCGCGCTCAGCGCCATCGGTGGCGGAAACCAAGTTGCCCCTGAAAATCGTTGCCCAACGCCTTCTTCAATGTCGGCTGAAATGAGAAGCGGAATCGTTGCCTGAGCTTGAAGTTGCTGAGTTCGCAAGGAGATTTCCCCAGCGCTGCCACCTAACAAGATCACGCCTCCGACTCCCAAATCTTTGAGCAAATAGCCAAGAGTTGCGGCGTTTGCTTCCCAGATGGGATATTGAATTTGATGGTCAAACAAATAGCCAGAAGTCCGAACGGTGACCATTTGAGCGACTTGCTCGACCAGAGTCAGTGAATCAATGTCAGGTAAGAGAGACTGCATAGAAGAACGGGTGCGCGATCGTCACTCACTATAGCGGTTCTCGTCCAGAACTCGGATTTTTTAGGAAAAGTCCGAGTTCTAATGGGTTTAATTATTACGAGTGCGAATGAGATCTAGTCCTCAGTTGAAGCGGATTCATCAGTCGAAACGGATTCATCAGTAGGATCTTCATCCTTGCGTTCGCGGCTCAGACGACTAATCAAGTTCAAAACGTTATCGCCACGTTCTAGACCGCGATCTTCAACAAAAATAATTTCAGGAGTGCGACGCAGCCGAACTCGCCGACCCAACTCGCCCCGAACGAACCCAGTCGCAGACTTTAACCCCGCCATTGTTTCGGTCTTGGCTTCGTCAGAGCCATAAATGCTCACAAAGATTTTGGCGTGCTGCAAATCGCCCGACACGTCAACATCCGTGACGCTCACCATCCCAGAGCCGATGCGATCGTCTTTAATGCCACTTAATAACATCTGGCTAATTTCGCGTTTAATTTGCTCTGCAACACGAGCCATGCGCCGATCGGTAGCCATACGTTTCTCGTCCTTTTGCAATCAAGACTTTAATACTAGCACCGTGGATTGAGCACACATCAAGCCAAAGGAAGAGGGATCAGTAGGTGAGCTAACCCCTCTTCTTGCATTTAGCCCAACCCTAGCATTGCCTTAAGCGTAAAGCTAAGACACGCAAAGGCAGCCACAAAAAAACCGACTAGCGCGATCGCCGTGACAGGCTTTTTAAACAAAGGGGCAACGGGCGAAAACGCATTGAAAATCACGCCCAAGATCACGCTAATTAAAAAGCGAGGATATTTAGAAACAGTACTCCAAAGGTCTTGCATGGTTTCAATTCGCGAATTCCCTTTTATGATAATTGAATGATCACACAAATTCGTGCCGCAATTTGCCCTCGTCCTTTCCTCAAATGGGCGGGTGGAAAAAACAAACTCATCCAACAATATCTTCCGTATTTTCCAGAAAGTTATCGTCGTTATCACGAGCCATTCTTGGGAGGAGGGGCAATTTTTTTCCATTTGCAGCCTTCTGCATCTTGTCTTGCTGATATCAACATCGAACTGGTTAACGTCTATCGATGTGTGCGCGAACAGGTCGAGGAGTTGATCATCCTTCTTGAAGAACACACTGCTCTACACGGTCAAGAACACTTTTATGCGGTGCGAGAGCTTCGCTACACGGAGTGTTCGCAGCTTACAACCTCTGATGATTGGTTCTTAGAGGGCAACAATTTAAAGCGAGCAGCCCGATTTATTTATCTTAACAAAACCTGTTTTAACGGTCTCTCTCGAGAGAATTCTAAGGGACAGTTTAACGTCCCGATCGGGAGCTATGAGAAGCCGTTAATTTGTGACCCTGATGCGATTCGAGCGGCATCTTCTGCGCTGCAATCGGCTCAGATCGATCGCAGTTCCTTTGATATTGTGTTGAACCACGCCAAAGATTCAGACGATTTTGTTTACTTCGACCCGCCTTATTATCCCCTCAGTGCGACGAGCAAGTTTACGAGTTATAGCCGCTATGCCTTTAACGAAGCAGATCAGATTCGGCTCAAAGAGACCTTTGTTGAGTTGAGCAATAGAGGCGTAAAGGTGATGCTTTCTAACTCTGATTGCCCCTTTATTAGAGACTTATTCCAAGATTTTAATATTCATACTATCTATGCAGCACGCAACATCAACTGCAACACCGAAAAGCGAGGCAAAATCACGGAAGTGCTAGTGACTTCTTATTAAGACTGCGATCGCATCTCCCATTCGTCAAGAACGGCGATAATGGACGCGAAACCGTCGTGCAGACGTGCCTGTCTCAAAATAATCCTCAAACTCTACCTCGTCTAAACCGTTGGTTTGAAACGCGACTAACTCTTCACGAGTCAGCGGAAACGGCACCGTTTCGGCAGGTTCATCGGCATCGCGTCCTCGACAGATAATGAGTAGAGAGCCGTTTAGTTTAAGAAGTGCAGCGATTTTGGGAATGGCTCGATCGCGCACCGCTTTAGGGATAGATTGCAGCGTGTAAGATTCCAACACAAAATCAAACTCACTCCGCCAAGTCATCGGAGTCTGAAATAAATCAGCGACTTGATACCTCACCGTCGAGTCAGGAAAGCGAGTTTGACACCACGCGATCGCAGTTGGAGCAATATCAAACGCCACGACCTCAAATCCCAACTGTGCCAGCGCTTCGGCATCATCTCCTAAACCACAGCCGACGACGATCGCAGATTTGCCATCCCCCCGAATCTGCTCTCGCTCTAACCATTCTGCAACATTGGGATTTGCCCTCATGTCCGCCCAAGGAACCGCTTTTTCGTCTCCGTCGGCAGTGTCATAGAGCCGCTCAAACCAACCGAACGGATCGCCCTTGTCGATGAATTCTTGAGCAAGCTGCTTGGTGCTGTTTCTGATAGATTCCACGATTCACCCTTCTTTAAACGGATTTTATAGGGACGATGCCGCGATCGAACACCCGATTATCGGTGCCAATGCCCTGAATCTCTAAGCGATCGGGATAGACCTCGACTCCTGAAAAGCCAAAGCGTGAGACGGACTGTTCT
>JBBRMC010000498.1:0-3573 GCA_038231055.1 Leptolyngbyales cyanobacterium | reverse complement strand
TCTTGCCGAAAGTTATAAGCTACATCGTTGTGCATGACAGCGGTCGGCGCACTGCGAAGAATGGCGGTGCCTGACCCGATTTTGGTCATAAATTGGTCACGACGCTGACGATAGTCTGACTGCATAGCGGAAAAATTAAAGAATAAAGGGCAGAGGGTGGGCGTTGCTGAATGCGCTGTGAAATAGTAAATTTGCCCTCACCCTAGCCCTCTCCCAGAAGGAGAGGGGACAAGAATTCTAGCTTCTTTCTTCTTAGGGAGAAGGGTTGGCGAGGGCTTCGCCCCGCTACGCGAGGAGGGCAAATCATACTTGTATTCAGCAACGCCAGGGCGGAAAGTAAAAGAGTTTCTACCTGTTGCCCTCTTTAAAGTTTGTAACTCAAAACTTGAATCGCCATCCCGTTTTTGGGCAAATCTGCTTTTTGAATCGAGATGGAGTCTCCGCCTTTTCGCACCGCAACCCCACTCATCAGCTTGAGGAAGTTGTCAAGTCCCACCAAATCGCACTGATCTTTAGCCGCTTGAGTCCGATATTGCGTCGGAACTATTAGTTTGGGATTCAGCACGCTGATCGCTTGCTTGGCTTCTTCAGGCGTATAGGCTTTCGGTCCGCCGCCCACTGGAACAAACAACACGTCTGGACTGCCTAGCAGAATTTTTTGCTCAAGAGAGATGGGTGCGGCAGCTCCGCCCAAGTGAAGAACGGTTACGCCGCCTTGAGTCCATCGCCAAGCCACATTGCTGCCAAATCGTTTGCCCCCAACTCGATCGTGGTCAGCGCTGATTCCCTGGAGCTTGATGCCATTAACTTCATAGGCTCCGGCTTCATAGAGCAAGCGAGGATTTCCGGGCACTAGCTCGATCGCGCCTTCATCTAAAAGTTGACTGCTAATCAGCACTAAGTCAGCACTGACCTTCGGCACCCGATATCCGGCTGTGCAACCTAAGCTGCGAAACGGATTAACGAGAATCTTCTGACCGCTTCCGGTGAATAAAAAGCAAGTGTGTCCTAAATATTGCACTGAGAGTGAGCCAGTCTGCGCTTGAGCAGAGTCAAACCCGGAGATCACACCCGTCCCAACTGCGGTGAGCAAGCTTGCTCCGGCAAATTGCACAAACTGTCTTCGTTTCATAGCGTCCTCACAACAATGGTTAGAGAGTAGAGATCAAAGCTGAGGTGGAGAATCGGACAAGCCCTCTCAGTTCTGACCACTAATTTCTTGCAAAAAGTTCCTCAGCAATTGCTTTCCTGATGCCGTAAGCACACTTTCTGGGTGAAACTGCACCCCCTGAATGTGAGGATACTGCCGATGACGCACGCCCATGATGGTCTGGTCATCTACCCAAGCTGTGATTTCTAAGACTTCTGGACAAGACTGCCGCTCAATCACCAGACTATGATACCGAGTTGCGGTCATCGGGTTGTCAAGTCCACTAAAAACACCCGCATCAGTGTGATGCACTTCTGAGGTTTTGCCGTGCATTAACAGAGGTGCCGAGACGATCGTGCCTCCAAACACTTGCCCAATGCTTTGATGCCCTAGACACACGCCTAAAATGGGCATCGTTGGACCAAGTTGCCGAATCAAATCGAGTGAGATGCCTGCGTCGTCAGGTCGTCCGGGTCCAGGTGAAATGACGACTCCCGCAGGATTAAGTTGACGCACTTGCTCGATCGTGATCTGGTCGTTTCGATAGACCTGAATATCTGCCGCGATCGGAAACTCAGCCCCTAACTCGCCTAGATATTGCACCAGGTTATAGGTGAAGCTGTCGTAGTTGTCGATGACAAGAATCATTTGGAGGGATGAGGAACGCAACGTATTTCCATCCTCCCACAATCCTTGGCTTCTCTAAGCCTGAGTCACCACTGAAACGCTTGGATGAAGAGAAAGAGCTTGGGCAACAGCAGAAAGCCAGCCACTAATAGAGCCGCGATCGACGACACTAAAACCGCCGCCGCCGCACAATCCTTAGCAATTTTAGCAAGCTCGTGATACGACTGCTTGACGGTCAAATCGACCACAGACTCGATCGCGGTGTTGAGCAACTCCATCGCTAAGACGGCTCCGATCGTCAACCCAATCACCGCCAACTCAACCACGCTGAGACGTAAAAAAACGCCCAAGCTAACTGCCAGAGCGCCTACAAAGACATGGACTCTAAAATTGCGCTGGGTCTGAAAGGCGTAGCTGAGTCCCATCCAGGCATATTTGAAGCTCGTCCATAATGTTGGAGCCACTTGCCACGCCAAATCACGAGTGGGCTTGAGAGGCACCACTTTAGTTGGGCGCTTTGGCGGTTGGCTAGGAAGTTCTTGGGACATAGTTAGCAGAGGAGACAGAATAGGCAATTAACCGCAGCGTTAGCTTAACGGATTCCACAGAAAATCAATTCTCAGTTTATTTTGTGACAAATCACATCAACAGACAGTATTGCAAGATTCGTTCAGAGATATCAAATTAATAAGAGACGGCTGACACAGTCAACCCGATCGCAGTGAGCAAACCCTGCTGCTGATTCAACATTCGAGTCAAGCTCTCATCATCGGGATGATCCCACCCTAAAAGGTGCAGTAGCCCATGTGCCGATAACCAGGCAAGCTCGGTTTGCAACGGGTGCCCTTGCTGCTGTGCTTGCCGAGTGGCGGTGTCGATCGAGATCACGATATCTCCTAAATACAGGGCTTCAAGCTCATCGACGGGTTGAGGAGAGTCTACTTCGAGGGCTGCAAACGCTAGCACATCGGTTGGTTGATCTTTGTGACGATAGTGGTGATTCAGGGTTTGAATCTCACGATCGTCCGTCAGCCGCAAACTTAACTCATAGGCTTCTTGAAGATGCAGAGGCAACCCATCTTCGACATCGATCGGGTTGAGAAGCTCTAACCATTGACGAAACCAAATCTCCCAAGTTTCCGCAGAAACGAGAATTTGACTGTGGTCGGCTGAAAAACACTCTTGGACGCTGACTTCGACCTGCATGAAATCTAAACCCTAGCGAGTGATATAAGCAAGCCCGACTAAGACGGTCAGAAGCCCGATCGTCGTCAAAGCAAAGTGGTAGATTGAAGTGCCCCGCTTGCGTACCATGTTGCGCATGGCAAGCTTGACGTAACTCGGCTTCTTAGTCTCTTTAGAATCAGATAAGGGAGACTCAACCGGAATGTCAGAGAGCGGAGAGGGATTGTTCATAACATTTGACGCGTCACAACGACAAAACGATTAAAATTGCCAACACCAGAACGGTGAAGATCACCTCATCAATGTAGCAAGTCGCAGACGGTCTACATCCTTTGATTTTCTATTCTTTTGCACGGGTTTTTCATGTCTCGTCTTGCCAGCACCATTGAAGCAATTCTTTATCTAAAGGCGCAACCCCTCTCGATCGCTGAGATTGCTGAGGCTGCGGTGTGCGATCGTGACTCTGCCGAAGAAGGACTTTTGGAGTTAATGGCAGATTATGCCCACCGAGACAGCGCGTTAGAAATTGTAGAAACGCCCAACGGCTATGGCTTACAGCTACGAGAAGCCTTTCAACATCTTGTGCAAATTATGGTTCCGGCAGATTTGGG
>JBBRMC010000497.1:0-3575 GCA_038231055.1 Leptolyngbyales cyanobacterium | reverse complement strand
TCTAGTCAGGTTTGGGTTGACGGTAAGTTGCCCATCTTTGTCTGCAATGAGGATATCGTTCTCGATCGAGCCAGCGATCGATTCTTGATGATTAGCGTCAGCACGGCGTTGATTGCTCACTGAGAATGCAGCATTTAACGTATCTAATGCCGAGCTTTGCCGCGCCGCATCTGCAACGTCAAACTCCTCTGCCCAGCTAAACCCAAACTGGTTGAGATGATTCCGACTTTGCCACACGATTGAACGGGCGTTTTCGGTGATAAATCTCCTATATTTTGGATTAGGAGAGGCTTTGTGTAGATAAGCCAAGTTCTTCATAAAGATGCCTTTAAACTGCGGGGCATCGCTACCACAAGTCACTGGCTCACATGGCTCTTTTAAGATGCCGTTGGGGGCAAGATGGGCGATCGCAGCGTGAGCGATCGTGTGCGCCTGAGTCAGCAACTCTCTATCTTTGGTGCTTTTATAGAGATCGACTAATCCCCCTAAAATAACCCCCTGATTGTAAGTCCAGGTTGTTTGTCCGTTATTTCTACAACCATCATTCAATCCATCATTGACGAGATTTTTCTGGTTGATCATTTTGGTTTTCTTAAACCATTTCCATTCGCGTTTTGCCCAATCTAAATAGCTTCCTGCTCCTCTATCTCCAGGCGTTCTTAAATGCAATCGCGCTGCAACCGTCAAAAATAACTCGTTGGTGATTGCGTTTTTGTACTGCCGTTTTTTGTGCCACCAAACGCCACCACCACAAGTCGAGTCCCAGCCGCCCTTCATGTCTGCAAAAATCGTCTTCGCCATGTCTAAATAGCGAGTTTCACCCGTCAAATCATAGGCTTTGATCCAGGTGAGTGCCCACCATCCCTGATCGTCATAAAACCAGTCATTTAGAAATCGGCTGTTTTTATGCTTTTCAAACGTGTTGAAAATATTGCCTCGATACGTTCTTGCATCGGTGAGAGCAGAATAGTCGATCGTGGTTTCTAATGCGTTGGCTGAATTCCACCAGTTGGTCGAGTCCCACAATCCGGTTGAGAGATTATAGAAGACTTGCAGAGCAGCCATTCCTGCGGTCAAGCTAGCGTGATAACTTCCGGGTAAAACCATGCCTGTTTCCTTGTCAAACATTACCATCAGGACGGTCGTTCTAATGGCTCACATCAAGGTTTGAGAAGGCAGTTCACCGACTCAAATCGAGCTATTTTTTAGGAGACGATCGTGCCATTGCATAGGTTACAGCCTGGTTATTCTCTTTTGATAAATTCTAAAAAGTTCACGCTATCAAGGCACTACGCGCACCACAGTACCAAGGCTCACTTCTTGAAAGAGCGCTTGAATATCGCGGTTATACATCCGAACGCAGCCGTGTGATGCTGCCTGACCGACCGAGCTAGCCTCTGGCGTGCCGTGGAAGCCGATCCAGTTTCTGCCGTCTGTCCAAAATCCGATCCAATAAGAACCTAGCGGGTTTTTGGGATCACCACTTGCGATCGCCTTACCTGTAAAGGGATTAATCCAAGTAGGGTTTTGCTGCATATCCATCACTTTAAACTCGCCTGTAGGCGTTTCCCAGCCTTCGCGCCCCACTGCGATCGGATAACTTTTGACTTGAGTGTTGCCCGAATAAAGCCTCACTTGACGACTGCTGAGACTGATCACCAAACGCGGCGTGGAATCAGGAACAACTTGAGGGGCAGGCGTTGGGGTAGGCGTTGGGCTAGCTGCGATAGACGGAAGCGGTTTTGAAACTTCAGCTACTGGCTGAGGAGCAGGTTTAGGTTTAAAAATCAGGGGCGTGATCAGCGCCAGAGCTAACCCCACCGCCACGAAAAATAGATACGATCGCTTCAATAAATATTTTCTCATATTAGAGTTTGCTGATTCGTTTAGCGTCTATTCCCTTGCAGCGTTTTGGCGCACTCTCTCTAAAGGGAACGCGCCAGTCAAATCACATCTTGCTTAGGAACGTGGATTTATTAAGGTGCAACGTCTCACCCTCACCCTAGCCCTTTCCCCAAGGCGAGGGAACATGACTCTAGCCCTTCTCCTTGGGGAGAAGGGTTGGCGAGGGCTTCGCCCCACTTCGTGAGGAGGGCAGAAGACGCTCACACGTCTTACAGGTTATTGAATCCACGATCCTTAATAAATTTGCTGAGTCTACCAAAGCGCTCTTACGCCGCCTGGTGTTCCGTTTGTTGTTCTGGTTCCTCTGGTGGTGTCAGTTGTTCCAGTTCCCCCCAGTTGAACTGCCTGTGCCTGTATTAGAGTCAAAGGTTCCTGTGCCTGGAGTGGTGGTATCAGTTGTTCCAGTTCCCCCAGTTGAACTGCCTGTTCCTGGGCTGAAAGTGCCTGTCCCGCCTGCTCCTGTGCTTGGGCTAAAGGTGCCTGTCCCGCCTGCTCCTGTTCCTGGGCTGAAAGTGCCTGTCCCGCCTGCTCCTGTGCTTGGGCTAAAGGTGCCTGTCCCCGTGCCTGGAGTGGTGGTATCGGTCGTTCCAGTCCCCCCAGTCGAACTGCCTGCTCCTGTGCTTGGGCTAAAGGTGCCTGTCCCCGTGCCTGGAGTGGTGGTATCGGTCGTTCCAGTCCCCCCAGTCGAACCGCCTGTTCCTGGGTTTGACACCCCACCCCCATTAGTGGTTCCACTGCCCGGAGTCATCGAGCCGCTTGAGCCTGCACCGCCACTAGTAGATGCGCCGCCTGACGATTGAGACAAGAGGGGTTGAGTTTGAGTCGTTTGTGATAACGATTGAGAACGAATTAGGGCAAGTGAAGGCAGACCTAATAAAGCACTGGTGCCTAAGACTCCAGCGATGCCAGCTAGAAGCTTGACTGAATTTCGACTGTTTTTTGAACTCATAATAAATAGCTCCTGAAATCGGTGTGCGACGAAGTGCGTTAAAGGGTGATGCCTCAAGCGAAAGTTGACTACAGAACTAAGGCGATTTCCGGCAAAGATTTTACCCTTCGACTCCGCTCAGGGTGCAAGCTGGCTGAGCGGAGTCGAAGACAGCGGGTAGTTTGTTTACTAGAAATCTCCTAACTCAATAAAAGGTGCGGGTAAACAACGTTTTGACGAACTGAATCACTATTTTCGCGGACGTTCTAAATAACCCTAGCTTGATGGTTCGATCGACTCCTCAGTCAAAAGTAAGGGATCGATCGAGACGTGAATACCTGAATACAAAAAAAGACCTAATCCTCTTCTGCAAAGGGAGTTAGGTCGATAGTTAGCGATTAGAAGTGACCCGATCGAGAAACGTTTCCTTCAAACCTTATTAGGCTCAAAAATTCATTTTGCTCCCGGTTTACGGCACGTCAAGTTGTAGGTGCTTGTGATCATTACCAGACTTGACATTCAGTAGTTACCTCAGTTCTACTCGATTCTCTGAGAAAAATGCAAGGTCAAGTCAGTAGATTCACAGATAATTCACGTTGCTCCTATCACAACAGACCATGCTTTCGATGAACCTCTTCGATAGCTGAGCAGCGATCGAGTGACGATCGAGGGCTTTGCTTCCGTAATTTGGCTTCTAGCGTGATTAGCCCGGTCTATCTGTGCTTAATAGCCAGTTATTAGG
>JBBRMC010000496.1:0-3594 GCA_038231055.1 Leptolyngbyales cyanobacterium | reverse complement strand
TGATCGAAGTGCTTGAACGTTCATTGTGCTAAACCTGCTCTGTTACCAAACTACCCACTTGCTGAGATGGCTCAATCAGATTGAGAAGGTCTTCATCTGAGTGAGAATCTAATAGCCACATACCCGCCGCAATTTTAGGAAGGCTAATCGATAAACTTAAGCCCTGTTGCATTCCAGCCGCTAGCAGTGCCAGAGCCTCAACTAGCTTAGGATCAAAGCGATCGTCCTGTTCGCTCTGACAGGCTTCTAACGCCTTGATGAAATAAGCTTCAGAGTCGGCTTGAGTCTCAGAACGGTTTCGCAAGTCAGCGAGGTGCTGCTGAAACTCAACGACCAGTCCCAAAATTCTTGACTCTAGAGGAATCTCATCTCCTGCAAGCCCAGCAGGTTGTCCCCGACCGTCCCAGCGCTCAGATTGATGGTTGATGATGGTGGCGATCGCTTTCAATCGCTGCATGGTTCGGAGAATTTGCGCTCCCGGAACAATGGGACAGCTAGGCGGTTCGTTCGTTTCCTCCTCAGAATAACGGGAAAAACTGCCGCCACTGAGAACACTGTCCGATCGCTGCAAGAAGGCGAGTCGGTGCAGCAAACTAGCAAGCCGGAGGCGATTTAGCTGCCAGCTAGGAAGATCAAGCAACTGACCCATCGCTTCAGACAAGGTGGCAACTTCGGCGGCTGCCATGGGGTTGCTGATATCCGTCTGATCGATAAGTTGTGCTAACCGCAAAAAGGCTTGTAGCTCATTAGAAACCAGGTTGTTGTCAAGAGATTGATGCCGATGGGCAGCAGACACAAACTCTGGCTGTTGACTCAGATCAGCCTGACCCGTCTGCAAGTACTCCATGACGCGCGAGACAGCGGTGTAGACATCGTCTCGATCGACAGTCTGTGCTTCAGTTGCGATCTGGGCAACTCTTGCGCTGAGCTGCTGTTGAAGTTCAGGATTGTAACGTCCGATGTGAGCAATTGACAGCTCTACCGTTTCTCGAACCAAGCCCGATTCAAACGTCCAAAACCCGTAGAACTTTCGTTCTAAGTCTTTTACAGGAACTCCACCGACCCCATAATCAGCCACCGAGAGTTCCTGGCATAGCACCATTGCGGTGTAGGTAGGAGCCAAAATCATCAAGTGCCACTCTTGCGCAACCGGGTCGGTTGGTTCAAGCTCGACAAGAGAAACGTTCGGTTTTTGGCTAGTCGGATGTTCGGCAAAGCCTGAATCATGAGCTGCCATCAGCACAACTTGTCTAGAGTGCTCGGCTAGCTCTGAGTAGCGATCGGCTTCTTGTAGATACCATTTACCTCTCTGAAATGCCGTCACGACGAGGGGAGCACTGCTGCAAGTGAGAATGCAATCCTCTAGGGCGTGGCATAGAGCAACCAGCGTATTTTTATAGTAAACCCCGAAATTGAGAGGACGCTTCGCGACTTCTCCTGTCTCGTGGGCAACTCCTAACTCGTGCAGAATTGAGCCTTCTAACATTACTTTCCTACTCCAACACCTGCCAATGCTTGCTGTTTAGGCTCGATCGGAGCAGAGAGCGCTTCCTCTAACTCTGCTCGTCCCAGTCTCGCTTCTAGAATATTCATTACCTCTCGCCCAAAATCGTTAGGGTTTCGCTTCCATGCTTGGAGACACACTTCACCGAAGAACGAACCAAGGGGTTCAGGGTTCCAAAAAAGCTTACGAATCGACCAAGGCGTAATGTTCATCGGGTCATACCCTGGCTTGAGAATGTCGTTCTTGAACGCATATTCTTCTAAGTGAGTGTGAGGCTGAAGTCCGATAAAGAAGATAGCAGGTTCTACTTTATCTGCACCGAAAATCTTTTCTAACTCTCGGTGATAGGCGATCGTTTGCCGAATCGTGTCGAACCGCTCATCAATCACGTTAAACGAATAGTTGACTGAAACCAGAGAATTAAACCCGGCAGCCTTCAAATCTCGGCAGTTTTCTAAGACGGTTCTCAGGTTATAGCCCATCCGCATTTTGCGAACTAACTCTTGAGACCCGCTCGTAATCCCAATCTCAAAGTAGTTCATCCCAGTTTTGACCATCAAGTCGCACAATTCAGGAGTCAGATTGTCTGCCCGAATATAAGCTGCCCAATGAATATCTTTCATGCCCGCATCAAGCACCTTCTGAAGTAGCTCGATCACGTCATCCATATATTTACGGGCTGGGATGAGTTGAGCGTCGGTAAACCAAAAATTGCGGATGCCGCGATCGTAAAGTTGCCGCATTTCAGCCACTACTTCATGAGCTGGGTTGATCCGCACCTGCTTACCTTCAATCACGGTGTAGATACAGTAACAGCAGTTGTGAGGGCACCCCCGCTTGGTTTGAACGCCTACATAAAAATCTTGTGATTGAAAGTAATACTCAAACTCAGTCCAGATTGTCTGAATATAGTCGTAGTTGCAGGCAGTCTTCTCAATATTGGCGGGAACTTCATGAACTAAGCGATCGCGGGGCTTGGTTTCACCCACCACATAACAGCGCTCGTCTTGAAAATCTTGCCCTCGAATCATTTTCTCCAGCAGTGATTCACCTTCACCGACGGAAATCACTGCGCCCTTGGGTAAGCTCTTGCCAATTTGCTCATAGAACACACTGACCGCACCACCACCCACGACCACACGGGCACCCGGATTGTGCTGCTTAGCGCGAGCAACTCCCCGTTTGATTAAGCCAATATTCCGCCAAAGCTCACCATAGTAGCCGGAGGCAATTCTCAATAGCCCAATTGCACCTCTCGCTTTGACTAAAGGATTTAAAGAGTAAAAGAACTCAAACGTATGCTGTAAAGGATTTCCACCTCGTCCATCAACCGGAGCATAAATCTGAATATCTCGCCACGAAAACACTAACAGAGTTGGCTTAAATTCATCAACACACTCATCTAGAGCGACGTTGAAATCTAGGGGAGGGACTGTCCCCAGATCCAAAATTTTCTGCTCAACGTCAGGAAACTGCTTGTGAACATGATCGGCAAGATAAACCACACCGATCGGAAAGATGGGGTTACAGGGAAGGCGAACATAAAGAATCCGATTTTCCATTGCAGTTAAGCGACTGAGAGAGGGATTTTAGCTGAATTGAGTAGAAGAGAGTCTGTGCAGGAAGAATGTGATTTGCAAGTTCTCATTCTTTATTATGAGAATGCCAGCCAAGCGCCGCTTCCTGAAAAGCAGGTTTGAGACAAAACTTGTACGAAGATTCTGAAAACTATTTTCATATAACTTTACGATACCACTGACACTCGCCTTCTGCATGGTCTGAGCCTAAACTTCCAAAGATTTTAAGGGTCAGACTGAGGAAGCGATCCCAGCCCCATCTCGATCTAAGTAGCTGTTGAGAGATAACTCTTAACATTGATCTACCTTAAGGAAGAATTAGGAGTGAGCGAGGCAGTTGGTAATGATATTTACAGTCACCAGGGATCGCACGGTGTTAGGGTTCCTTTTAATGACCACCTTTAAGGCTGGAGTACCCCAATAGGCTTATGGCTCAAGTCTTCGATCCCGTCCCGTCCGATAGCCGAGATCGCCTTCTTTGCGGCTACGTTAACGCAACTAACCAAATTCAGA
>JBBRMC010000495.1:0-3599 GCA_038231055.1 Leptolyngbyales cyanobacterium | reverse complement strand
CGATCGCATTCCCAAAAATACTAGCTGCATAGAGGGTGCCCAGTTTTGCAACGCAAAGAGAAGCAGAATGGCTGCCATTGCCAGCAGTAGTATCAGACGAATAATCGGCATTTTTGACAAAGAGGGGAGAGTTTTGAGTTAGAGGTAAACTCAGAATTCAAGAGTTAGAACCCAAGACTGATCCTATCCTTCTTTCCAGCGATCGAGGGGCACACAGTCAATATCTAGCTGATCCAAGGCGCGAGCAACCACAAAATCAACTAAGTCTTCAATGGTTTTGGGGTTGTGATACCAGGCAGGAATGGCAGGAACGATGCGGGTTCCGGCTTCGGCAAGCGTCGTCAAATTGCGGAGGTGAATCAAACTGAAGGGCGTTTCGCGAGGGACGATCACCAACTTGCGACCTTCTTTAAGCTGCACGTCAGCCGCTCGTTCTAACAAATCAGAACTGAGTCCGGCGGCGAGTTTGCCGACGGTGCTCATGCTGCACGGCATGATTAACATTCCGATCGTGCGAAATGAGCCACTAGCAATATTTGCGCCCACATCTCCCCACGGGTGACAGGTGAGTTTGCCTGCCGCTTCGACTCCACACTGCCGCCGCCAAAACGCCTCTTGTTGCATCGGTTCGGGCGGCATCCGAATACCGTTTTCGGCTTGCCATACGAGATAAGTTGCTTTGGTGGCAACCACCTCGATCGAGTAATCTGCCTCTAACAGAAACTTCAGCGCCCGAACCGCATAAATCAGTCCAGAAGCCCCTGAGATACCCAAGATTAGAGGTCGAGGGGGAGAGGCTGCGTTATTCCTCACCGTCAAACTCCTGATCAGGCTGGACATCTTCAGATTCCATGTCTTCGTCAGTCGCTTCGCTGCCGCCGCCCACCGCGATTAGGTCGATTTGCTGACGATAATAATCGACGCTCTTAACCTGAACCTCAATCCGATCGCCCAATCGATATTGTTTGCGGTTTTTACGTCCGACTAAAGTCTGCTGACGAGACCGGAACTCGTACCAATCGTCTTTAAGGGAGCTGACGTGCACCAGTCCTTCAACCAGAAGTTCTTCGATCTCAACAAACAAGCCATAGGACTGAACGCCTGTGATTAGACCGTGGAAAACTTCGCCTGTGCGTTCTTTCATCAGTTCGGCTTTTTTCAGCCCTTCTAAGTCGTTTTCAGCATCTTGGGCGAGTTTTTCGCGTTCGCTGAGATGGACGACTACGGCACTGAAGTGATTTTCTAGTTCTTGCTGAATTTCGGGTGGTAGCACGTTCCAGGTGACTTGACCGTCGGCAGAACTATGACGCAGATTGACACTCTCTTTGGCGCGGGTTGAGCGGCGATCGCGTCCTTCTTCAAATAGAGCATGGAGTGCTCGATGCACCAGCAAATCAGGATAGCGGCGAACAGGCGACGTGAAATGGGTATAGCCCTGCTCTAACGCCAAGCCGAAGTGTGATTTTGGAGTCGTACTGTAGAATGCAGGCTTGAGTGTAGACAGCAACAAATAGGTCAAGACTCGCTCTGAAGCTGATTCAGCGAACTTGTGGGTAAAGTTCTGATAATCTTGAGCGCGAACGGTATCTTCTTGCTCTAGCTTGAGTTCGATGCCCATGCTGACCGCAAGCTTAATCAACTCCTGCACGTCATCGGGGTCAGGGGTTGGATGAACGCGATAGACTGCCGGAATTTCCAACGACTGAAGGTGAGTGGCGACGGTCTGATTGGTCAGCAGCATCAGCTCTACAATCATCGAGTGAATCGGCAGCGTGGACGACACGACGACCGCTCCTAACGCGCCTTCATCGTCATAGTGAAATTTGCTGAAGGTATATTTGCCGACTTCTTCGGGAGATTCTGAACCGTCCGATCGAGCAAAAATCTTTTCTGGCAGGTTTAGTTCAAAGGCTCCTCGTTGGCGGCGTTGGTCTTTGATAGCATGACTTAACGCATTGAGTTGAGCCAACGTCGCAAACACAGGCTCAAATGCTTGCACTTCTTCAGTGTGCTGATCTGCCAAAATTAGCTCGGCTTCGTGATAGCTGAGTTGATAGTTTACCTGAATCACGCTCGGCTGAATCTCAAACTCAACCACTCGCCCTTCAGAGTCTAAGATTAGCAGCACAGAAATCGCGAGTCGGTCTTTATCAGGCTGGAGTGAGCAAAGATTATCAGTGACTTGCTCTGGCAGCATCGGCAGCACCATATCGCCTAGATAGACAGATACGCCCCGCTTTTGTGCCTCTCGATCGAGGGGAGAACCCGCTTCGACATAGTGAGCCACATCTGCAATGTGGATGCCTAACTGCCAGTGCCCGTCGTCGGTTTTGTCGAGGGTGATTGCGTCATCGGCGCTGTCAGTCCCGTGAGATTTGATCGTGATCGTGGTCAACTCTCGCAGGTCTAACCGCTTTTTGAGTTCGACTTTGGTGATCTTATTGGATAAGCCTTTTGCCGCCGTCAACACTGCCTCTGAGAAGCCGCGAGGCAGGTCATGCTTGCAGCAGACAATATCGACATCTGCCGCCTCTGAGTCAGTGCCGAGGATTTTGGCAACTTTGCCAAGGGGGGCGTGTTGTCCGAGGGGATAGCGCTCTACTTCAACGTGAACAAGATGATCGATCGCGTCTTCTAAGGCTTTACCGTTCTCGTGGAGACTGAGTTCAAACAGCAAGCGATCGTCTAAGGGCACAGCCCGAAAATCGCCTGTGTCTGCTTTTTTGATACGGGCTAACACTGAGGGATTCGATCGTTCTAAGATCAGCCGAACTTCTCCTTCAGGGCTGCGCCGACGGCTGCCTTCTTTAGTGACGCGAACTAACACTCGATCGCCATTCCACGCATGACTAAGCTGACTTTCGCGAATGTAGATGTCTTCTGAGCCTTCAACATCTTGAATCGCGAAGCAAAAGCCTTTGCTGGAGCAGCGAAGTTTTCCCTCGACTACGCCCTCTTCAGCAACTCGACGATACTTGCCTCGCTCTTTGACTAAGATTCCAATCTTTTCTAAGGCATCAAGAGCGATTTGCAGCTTCCGAAGACTGGCTTCATCGTAGCACTCTAGCTTTTTCTCTAGAGCCTTCGGTGCCACTAATTTGTCATCTATAAAGTTTGCCAGTAGGTCGGCGATCGAGAATTCCATGTAGCGATATGTCCTCGTAATTCTTCGTTCTGTTCTCGGATACGTTGCTTTACAATTCACAAAGCTTGTCTAAACCCCGTTCTACACAATGGCAGAACGGCACCAGCCTGTGAATTTTCCCCATTTCAACAGTTGGGAATCTGTAACTCATGCAGTTTCAGCCTCTAAATCTCTTAAAAGCTGAAATTGATGTAGCGCTACCGTCTGCTTAGTTGCCCAAAGACAGATTCTAAAGAGCCACCTTCTGAATGCTTGCTGAGGGGGTTTTAGAATGCCTTAATCTAGGTAGCCCAACCACAACTTCTAAGTCCCCAAGCTGACCTAGAGGTCATTCCTACGATCGTTGCTCAGGGTTCTCAAAAATGGGTTGCTTTTCAATACTGTCATGAAACGGAACGTGTTGACAAACTCTCTGTAAATAAGTTTGTCAATAAGATAGTTAGACTTTAGCGCT
>JBBRMC010000494.1:0-3599 GCA_038231055.1 Leptolyngbyales cyanobacterium | reverse complement strand
CAACAAGAAGCCGCAGAGTTTCGCAACCAATTTCGGGGCAAGGTGAACGAATTGATGCCCGATCAGCTAGCGGCGTGTTTTAAGAGATTGGAAGCGATCGCTGAAAAATCGGGCGTTCTCTACACGTTTCCTTCGCTGATCTTCTCGGCTGACACTCGCAATAACGAGGCAAAACAGTTTCTAGACAAAGTGATGGAAGCCCTGACGGGAGTTGAAAATCAGCTTTTATTCTTTGACTTAGAATTGCAAAAATTAGAGGGGGGACAGTTTGACACCCTACAAAATTCAGCGGTTTTAGAACCCTATCGCCATTATTTGAGCCAGATTGCCAAATACCGTCCACACACGCTGTCAGAAGACGTTGAGCAAACTCGCAATCAAGACAGCTTGACCGGACGGCAGGCATTTATTCAACTGCGATCGGTGCATCTCGGCGAACAGCAATATCAGCCTGTCACCACGACCGACGGCAAAACTGCCACGACCGAAGCCGATTTAGGAGCACTGCTATTTCACCCTGATGCAGAGACTCGCTATGCCGCTTATCAGTCGGTTCGCAAGGTGATGAATCAGCACAACTCACTCTATGGCTTCATTCTAAATACGGTCGCCCAAGACCACAAAATTGAAAATCAGATGCGGAGCTATGACTCGACGCTGCACAAGCAACTGATCGCTGATGAAGTCTCAGAGCCAGTGTTTCGCGCCATCATGGAAGGCACTCGCAGCCGCTTCGACTTATTCCAGCGCTATTATCGGCTCAAGGGAGAAGCCATTGGGCAAAAAATTCGCACCTGTGACGTGTATGCGCCTTGGACGACAGGGGACGAGCAAATCGCGCCTATTCCTTACAAAGCGGGAGTCGAAACGCTGATCGCTGCATTAGAGCAGTTTGATATCAACTACGCCCGTCGCGCTGAAGAATTCTTTTTGAAAAACTGGGTCGATGCTAAAGTCCGGCAGGGCAAGCGGGGCGGAGCCTTTTGCGCTTACACCTACGGAAAACACAGCTATTTACTGCTCTCTTACACCGACGATTACAACTCGCTGTTTACGCTCGCTCACGAGATGGGGCACGGGCTGCACTTTGCCTGGATCGACGATCGCCAAACCTATTTCAACAGCAATCCGCCGATGGTGTTGGCAGAAATCGCGTCCACATTCAACGAGTTGCTGTTGCTGGACTATTTGCTGAAACAGGCAAAAGGTGACAAAGCGCTAACCAAATCTCTGATTACCCGCCAACTCGAAGATCAGTTAAATCTGCTGTTTAGACAAAGCACGATTAGCCGATTGGAATTGGCGGTGCACGATCGGGCGACTCAGGGCAGTTTTAATCATGAGTTTGTCAACGAGGAGTGGACAAACCTCTATCAAGAACTCTGTGGCGATGCGGTGGAGGTGCTGCCAGAGCATCAATATGACTGGGCGCGAATTGGTCACATCTACTTCAAACCATTCTATTGTTATCAATACACGGCATCAAACATCGTCAGTTTGGCGTGTTACCAAAAATATCTTGAAGTCGGTAAAGAATTCATTCCCGGTTATCTAGAGCTATTGGCGGCAGGCGGCAGCCTGGATCAAGTCGCAGCCCTTCGTCAATATGTGGGAGTTGACCTCGAAAATCCTGAAACGATTCGCGGGGCGCTAACCTATGTTGAGACGCTGTTAGACCAGCTTGAATCCACGCTTTAACGATCGAGACTCAAGCCCACATCCTACTTATGCTGGGGTTACTGTGTATACACAACTGGTCGCTGCGTTCTAGTCCCTCTAGCCCCCTAAATCCCCCAATCTGGAGGACTTTGAGCTAAGAGTTTCAATTCAAAGTCCCCCAATTTTGGGGGATTTAGGGGGCACAAACCGACGAAAACGAAGCGGTTTGAACTTGTATGTACACGGTAGTCTATTTGGGGTAGGGTAATCCGATCTTAGCTATCGGCAAACGCTACTGATTACAATGAGAGCGATCGGGTCATCCTCGTCCAAAATAGGGCTGAGGACTTTTGAGTAACCAGGACTAGACTATGACAACAATTTTAGAACAGGGGAATATCAGTATTCATACTGAGAATATTTTTCCGATTATCAAGAAGTGGCTCTACTCCGACCACGAGATTTTCTTGAGAGAGTTGGTGTCTAACGCGGTAGATGCCATCCAGAAACTCAAAATGGTCTCAACCTCGGATGAGTTTTCGGGTGAGTTGGGCGAACCAGAGATTGTAATCACGATCGACCCCGAAAAGAAAACCCTCGCGGTTTCTGATAACGGCATCGGCATGACCGCCGACGAGGTGAAGAAATATATCAACCAGGTCGCCTTTTCTAGCGCCGAGGAATTCGTCGAAAAATATAAAGCTAGTGACGATCAGCAGATCATTGGTCACTTTGGATTGGGCTTCTACTCATCATTTATGGTGGCGAAATACGTCACGATCGATACGCTATCCTACAAAGCTGACGCACAGGCGGTTAACTGGTCGTGTGATGGATCGACTGAGTTTAAATTGTCAGAGGGCGATCGCTCCACTCGTGGCACGACCGTCACCCTCGCTCTGCAAGACGAAGAACACGAGTATGCAGAACCCTATCGAATTCGGCAACTGATCAAAACCTACTGTGACTTTCTGCCCGTCCCCATCAAGCTAGAGGTGATTGAGGCACCCAAAGAAGGGGAAGAAGCCAAAGC
Source organism: Leptolyngbyales cyanobacterium (assembly GCA_038231055.1). GTDB lineage: Bacteria > Cyanobacteriota > Cyanobacteriia > Leptolyngbyales > Leptolyngbyaceae > Phormidesmis_A. The sequence goes on along the minus strand of JBBRMC010000494.1, from coordinate 907 downwards.
GATCGAGCAAATCAACCGCCAAAAAGCCCCCTGGAAAGAGTCACCCAAAAATCTCACCCAAGAAGACTATTTAGAGTTTTATCGCTACCTCTATCCGTTTCAAGAAGAGCCGTTGCTGTGGGTGCACCTCAACACAGACTATCCCTTTGTCGTCAACGGCATTCTTTACTTTCCAAAACTCAAGCCCGATGTTGATGTGTCTAAAGGACAGATCAAGCTGTTCTGCAATCAGGTGTTTGTTAGCGAAAACTGTGAGGAAGTGATTCCCAAGTTTCTGCTGCCCCTGCGAGGCGTGGTGGATAGTGCTGACATTCCGCTCAACGTGTCGCGGAGCTTTTTGCAGAACGATCGAACGGTGCGCCGCATCGCGGACTACATCGCTAAGAAAGTCGGCGATCGCTTAAAAGAGCTATATCGGGACGATCGAGAGCAATATATTCGATCGTGGCAAGACCTGGGCACTTTCGTCAAATTTGGCTCAATTAACGATGACAAATTCAAAAAGCAAGTCGAAGATATTCTGATCTATCGCACTACAGCGAATCTAATCGATGACGCTCCTAAAATAGAAGTGCAAACGCCAGATGGAGATGCTTGGCAAGATACGTCCAACGCAGCCAGCAACACTGTAGATGGCAAATCTTACACGACGCTCAAAGACTATCTAGAACGCAATAAAGAACACCACGAGAATCGCGTCTTCTACTGCACTGATGAAGTCACTCAGGCAACCTATGTGCAGCTTCACACCAGCCAGGGCTTAGAAGTCTTATTTATGGACTCGTTCATCGATAGCCACTTTGTCAGCTTCCTAGAGCGAGAATATTCGCAGGTGCAGTTTGCACGAGTGGATGCTGAACTCGATGACACGCTAATCGACAAAGAGCAGTCTGAAATTGTCGATCCT
>JBBRMC010000493.1:0-3604 GCA_038231055.1 Leptolyngbyales cyanobacterium | reverse complement strand
GGTCAAGGTTTCTTCTTCCTCCTCACACGCTTGCCAGATTTTCCACTGTTGCCAGCGCAGCCACCCACCCGCGACAACTGCCTGTAAGCCCAAACTGCCAATCAAAAAGCTTAAAAGCGTGACTTCGCCCATGAGAACCCGGAACGTTTTGAGTGCTGAGGATCGTGAATTAAATAAGATCGGTTATGCCTGGTTGCTTCGCCCCCTAAATCCCCCATTCTGGGGGACTTTGAGAGAGAAGAAATTCTAGAATTTAAGGCAGTTTCGCGGTTCAAAGTCCCCCAAATTTGGGGGATTTAGGGGGCAGAAGCCGAACCAAACGAAGCGAAACCGCGAGAATTACAGGTCGTTTAATCCACAATCCTAAGTTTTGAGCTACATGAATTTAAGCACTCAATGATGAGAATTCAACCCTTAGATTTCTCTTTTCTGAGTTGCTAAATAGCCTTCAATCAGAAAGTCGGAGTCGATCGTGCTCCATTTCACGCGCTCTAACGTCAACGCTTGAGTCATCTCCACAAGTCCCAGGTCTCCCACGGGTGAAGGGGCATCGCTGCCACCAATGATCTTGGGTGCGATAAATGCTAGAACCTTTTGCACACAGCCATCGGCGATCGCTTGTGCTGCTAGAGTGCCGCCACACTCCCATAAAACGGATAGTAAGCCTCGATCGTACAGACACCTCATCGCCTCAGATGGAGTGAGCGGGTTTAGCTCGATCACCTCAACTCCCTGATTAGTTAGAGCTTTTTGCATCGCTGGATTGGTTCCCAATTGCGTCAACACAAGGGTCGGAGCCGTCTGCGTTTGCCAAAGATGCGCGTGTGTAGGCAGATCAAGCGATCGACTCATCACCACTCGTAGAGGATTGTGAGCCGCCACTCCATGCGTCGTTAAATGAGGATTGTCCTTGCGAACCGTGTTGCCGCCGATGATAATAGCATCACACCGCGATCGCACCTGATGGACTCGCTGACGTGAGGCAGCTCCCGTGACCCAACTGCTGTGTCCTGTGGTCGCGGCGATTTTACCGTCCAACGTCATGGCATATTTCAAAATGCCAAACGGACGGTGACGCAACATACGATGGACAAATGCCTCGTTTAATTCCTGACACGCCGCTTCTTCAACGCCGATCGTGACCTCTATTCCAGCCTCTCGCAGTCTGGCGATCCCGCCACCCGCCACTTTAGGATTGGGATCGACCATGCCAACCACGACTCTCCGTAACCCGGCTGCCACGATCGCTTCTGAGCAGGGAGGCGTTCTGCCATCGTGATTACAAGGTTCTAGATTGACGTAGAGAGTGGCACCTTGGGCACGATCGCCCGCGTCTCGCAAGGCAAAAACCTCAGCATGAGACTCTCCCGCTTTGGGATGAAATCCTTCGCCAACAATCTCCTGGTTTTGCACAATCACCGATCCCACTAGAGGGTTGGGTGCTGTTTGTCCCTGTGCATTTTGGGCGAGTTCTAAACATCGTCGCATCATGGCACGATCCAACATTTCTGGCTCGATCGAGCGGCTGTCTCTGCTCAAGACGATCGCGATGTAGAATGTTGACTCAGCACTTCTTGCCCCCAGCGCACCAGCTTTTCAGAGCCTTCCATCATCAGCAGATAGTGCCCCCGATTGAGGTGATGACGATAAACGCTCATCGTATTGCCCTCACCGAGCAAGCCAAACAGCCCTCCTAAAAAGGCTCCACAAAACCCGCTCACAACACCCGCCACCGGAATCAAGAGGAGAGGCTGCAAACTTTCAAGATCGGTATAGCCACGACTTTGAATTAAAACCAGTACAAACGCCATCAGTGATCCGATCGTCCCCATTACGATCGAGAGGCTACGCGATCGTCGCAGGGCGATTTGCATGGGTTTGAGTAAGCCCACATGGTCAGGATTGCTGTAGCCTTTGCCCACGATCGCCAAGTGTTCGGGAGAGATGCCATAGTGGTGCAGCAATCGATAAGCTTGAAAAACAGAGACTTCATCAGAAAACATCATGACGGCAAGATGCGTCTGTCGCTGTACCAAACCCGTTTTTCGTAAGAACCTGGTAACTGTCACAAAACTAATAGGAGGGGTGGCTGTATCTATGTGAATTCTAAACCTTTGCCACCGATTTGCTAACTGTCAAACAGGGTAATTTAATGATTCTTACCCTTGATTCTCTGCCCTTCTCTTTCCCCCTTTCCCGCTACCATTGAAATATCACAGTTTGATATTAATCTAGGTTGATTCTATGCCTCCTCGTTGGTCTCGTATTCCCGATCGTAAAGATTCTGATTATCGTCGCTTAGACGATCGAATGACGTTTGCAACCCACGTCCCGCTCTTTGCAGCGGTCAATTCTGGGATCTGGTTTTTCAAGATTTTGCAGAAGGCAGATTGGTCTTGGGCAGTGTGGGTAACTGGGGTTTGGGCAGCGATTTTGGTCGCTCACGGAATCTATGTGTTTGCGATCGCCGATTACTCCGATCCCGTTGTTGCGACTCCGACCCCGGCAACTGGCTTTAAACCAAGAGAGAAACCTGCAAAATCATCCAAAGGATAGGGGGTCGCTCAGAAGCACTCAGTGCTACTAATGAGTTACCCATTTAAACGTTTTTGAATAATTACTATGGCAAAATTAAGCACGTCTGAAGCGATCGAGTCTTTGGCAGCCGACATTGGCGAAAATGTCTATATCGATGTTGCAAAGTGGCACCTTTATCTATCAGATGCCCATCTACACACGGTTCTGGCAGAAAAACTCTATCCTCTAGCCGCTGGAAAATCAATCCAGGAAGACCAGGTGTTAGAAATTCTTCGTAACATTCCGATTAAGTTGGGCGGAGGGAAGCGAGAGGTGCCCCTGATCGACCTGCTACCAATGCAGTGTCAGGTCAGCCTGATTGACCTTCTAGAAGAATTTCAGCGCAATCTTTAGAGGGTGTTGGTAGGAAGAATTTTGACGGGAAAAGGGGGCATTACAAACAATGCCCTCTTTTTTATTAAGCCAGCGAGATGTTGACCGCTAGCTTTTGCCCTAATTGCAGCCATTGCTTTTGAGGATCGTCTAACAGGGTTGGCACCCACTGGAGATAGAGTTCTTGAGCTTGAGCCAGGTTGAGATTGAGGTGAAGCTGTTGACCGAGATCGAGCAGCCGTCCCAAACGCTGAACTTCTCTTCCGGCTGTCTCAGGATTCACTTCCTGCAAAAGATGCCAGAGCGATCGACGAATCAATCGTTCTAAAATCTGTTTTGGTTCAAGGGCAGTCAAATTGCAGTGCAGATGGTTGGCTTCGGTGGCGATCGCTTCTAGTTCGAGCAGGTAGTTTAAACTCGCGTCGAAGCGATCGCTGGCAGAATCGCTGGTTTCTTGTTCGAGCGATCGTAGTGCCAACAGCAAGCGATGACTCAATGCAATCTCTGCGGCAACCTGCAACTCTCGCGGCACGGGCAGCTCATCGCGATGAAACGCCATTAACACCCCGTAGTTGTCTCGATAAACCTGTGTATAAAGCTGATCTAATCGGGTCAGAGTTTCTTGAGTCAATAGCTGCATAATCCGATGCCGTTCTTCAGCAAATAGAGTCTGCAAGTTATAAGACTGATTGCC
>JBBRMC010000492.1:0-3614 GCA_038231055.1 Leptolyngbyales cyanobacterium | reverse complement strand
TTTCTATCCATCATGAAAGCGATGAGATCATCGACATTGCCCTCATTTTCTAGAATTTGAATAATTCCTCGTGTCATTTGAAAATCGGCAGTTCGCGTCTTATCGACAAAGATCGTGTGCATCATCTCTAGTAGTCCGTCAAGGATATTTTGAGGGGTAGTAAAAGTCTATAACTCTTTCCTAGAAGCAAGTTTAGAGAAGATCTATCCCTCAATTTAAGATTGACAGTCTACTAGTCTGCCTGTCCGATTGATTGAGTCGTCGGTTTTGTTATAGACAAATACAAGTAGATGATAGCCAAGACCAAATATCTTCTGACGCGCTGATCTATATGGGCAGGATGATTGAGGTTGACGGACGCTTGTCACCTTGATATCAACTTCAAGACCCGGTAAATCAATCCCTAGAGCAGAATTTCCAGGCAACAAGGTGTATGACGTGAGTAGGTGAGCCGTGAACTTATGCTCAAGGTAGGTGCCGATCGCTTTGCCGTCGGTCACGCCATACAAAGCAGGTTCATCATAAATGCTCTCAAGGTCTGCAAATCTTGCAGCTTCTTGCCAAAGTATTGGTAGTGTGAGTTGCGGTTTCATAATATTTTTGCATAGAGCAATGAGCCTAGCATTCTCAGAATGTTAAGCTTGCTAAACAGAATAAAATTAACCGCAAGTCAAGTGATATTGCCTATGATTGCTGGTCTCACAAGTCCCTAGACAGCTTCGACGGGAATTGCTTTTGTATGCAGTTCAACCAATGCATCCCGCTGAAACCGCAGCACCCGGGACAGTGAATTGCGGGAGCTTTCAGAGGTGAAGACAGATAGGGTGATGTTACTCAGGGTTGGATCGATGACACGCTTCACGGTACAGATCTGCATCTTGTTATTACAGTAAGCGATGATGCGATCTCCAGACTGGATATCAACTGCTTGAATTTTCAATGGAACCTCAACCTTTGTAGTGAATTGCCCTAGGCAGTCATCTTCAGAACTGCTGCTGAGAGTGTGTAATGGCTTAGTTGCTTTTTCTGAATATCATCAGAGAGAGCTGATTTGTCCTAGCAATTAAAAAACTGACACTTGGTATTGCACTGGTTAAGTAATATGTTACCTATTATACATGAAAAAGTCAAGTTTTCTACCAAGTTCAATATCAAATGTCAAGGTAGCTTTTGCTGAAATCTAGTTTAGACAATTAATAAGTAGGGAGGCACAATGATTTGTAGGATAAGTCAGCGATAGCGTAACCCATGCGGGTGTTGGGTTTCGTCCCTCTACATCCATCTCACATTCAATTCCACTTACCTACTTAGCATGGATAAAATGATGAGTTCGCTGAGCAGAATAAGGTCGAGTGACCCGTAAGAAAGGGCTTGCGAATGAACGAGATTTTTGCACCACTCCCCGTTAATTGATTAGAGTGGATCATCGTATTCAGCTATTTATCGTATGGCGCGTGTTGGGCAGCAAATAAAATCCTTTGTGGCGTTAGATTTTGAGACGGCTGATCATGGGAGAGACAGCGCTTGCTCGATCGGGCTAATCCGGGTCGAAAATAATCAAATCGTGCAGCGAGTTCATGCGTTGATTCGTCCGCCTCGTCGATCGTTTCGGTTTTCTTATGTTCACGGGATTTATTGGCGCGATGTTGAAGATCAGCCAACCTTTGGCGAATTGTGGGAGACGCTGACTCCTTTGCTTCAGGGAGTTGAATTTATTGCGGCTCATAACGCTAGCTTCGATCGCGGAGTGCTTTATGCGTGTTGTGATACTTATGGGATTCCTCATCCGTCTCAACCGTTTGTTTGCACCGTGCAGCTTGCTCGTAAAACCTGGAAAATTTATCCCACCAAGCTTCCAGATGTTTGTCAACACCTCGATATTGACCTGTTGCATCACCATGCTCTCTCGGATGCAGAAGCCTGCGCCCGAATTGTGATTGCCGCCAGTTCTTAAACAAGATAGAAGCTAGGCTGGCGTTAGAATCTAGAACCTTCCTGGAAACTTTTTAGGCACGATCGCAAGTCTTGAATAGCGTGTCTGATATCTACAAGTGCCCATTTTTTTGCCCAAACATTTTCTTCTTGTTGGCGTTGTTCCACTCGTTCAAATAACAATCCAAAGGTTTGTGGCTGCAATAGCTCTTGGGTTAACCATCGAGTTGAGACTGATAACGAAAGAGCAATCTGCTCAACATTGGTTAATGTAGACTGATGACCGTTAATAATTTGTAGCCATAGAGTTCTTAGCTGTTGACGAGCGCGTAAGCGTGTCACGATCGCTCCGGCTGATTCAACCAAAAACGGCTGTTGTCCCATTATTGTCCATTCATTTAATTGATTGGCGAGTCCGAGTTGAGTGCGTCCAGTCTGCCGTGCTGATGTCACTACCCGCACGATCGGACTATGACGAAATCGAGCATTCACCCGCAGCAACGCCCGATAGAGTGCCACATCTTCGGGCGATCTTACGAGCGGCATTCCTCCTGCGTGGGCATAGATCTCTGCGGTGACTGCCAGACTCGCCCCATAGTGCTGATAGTGGCGCGGAAAGGGATCGTAGGGGTCAGGGTCGAGATAGCTTTCTAACTCTGCGATCAGCGATCGATAACCGACTTCTCGCAAGTGGCAGGCTCTGGCGTGAGGATGCAAGCGAGCCAATCCCAAAGAGTCAAGCACAATTCTCCCACCGACGGCATCAGCACCGTTAGCAATTTCGTGCAAGATGGCTGAGATCCAGACGGGACTAACGTAAGAATCTCCATCGGTTGAGGCAATCACGCCATGTTTGCGACCTGATTCGTTTAGCCGCCGATGGGCTTCATTCATCAACATCTGCCGAACTCGACCGATATAAGCCTCTGCGATCGACAGCGTTTTTTCGATGATGTGCAGATTTAATCGAGGATGACGTAGGGCAAATTGATGAGCGATCATCCCCGATTGATCACTACAGTTATTCGCTAACACGATGATCTCATAGCGATCAAAGTCTACAGGTTTAGCGTTTAAGTCGAATTGATTAGTGAGTGCCGTTAGCGTTGTTTCTAGCGTTGCTGCCTCATTCCGAACGGGAACAATAACGCAAGCCTCACAGCTAGAAAGAATCGGAGTCGAAACGAGGGGTTGAGAAAACTCTTTTGATGCCGAAACGGATTGGCTAGCAACGGTCTGTGAGCGGTTATTCTGCATCACGATCTGCTGCTCCATCTCCTAAAAAACGAGGGAAAGGTCTTCATTGAATACTTTGAAACTTGATAACTCCTGCTAGAGATAAGTGTGTAGCTTTCACTTCTCGCTTGATATCTATCTTGTGAAAGATTATCGAGTTGATGGCTTCAGATTCCAGGACATTCCCTACTTGGTGGAAGTTCTAAACAGCTCGTCAATCGACTCCGCAAGGGTCTTTATTTCTGATGCCATTTCCAGCACTATTCACGCTGATTGAAGCACCCTAAGGAACGTGAATTTATTAAGGTGCAACGTCTCACCCTCACCCTAGCCCTCTCCCCAAGGCTACCGTGTACACACAAGTTGATCCGATCCGTCATTGCCAAAACCTTTCGCCCCCTAAATCCGCCATTCTGGTGGACTTTGAGCCAGAAAGAGGTTCAGGG
>JBBRMC010000491.1:0-3616 GCA_038231055.1 Leptolyngbyales cyanobacterium | reverse complement strand
TCTGCACTTGGGGGTTAAATCAGAAGCGCTTCCGATCGGGACAGAATGCCATCACATTTTGCTAGAAAACTGGGACACGATGGAAGCTGAGCAAGGCACTATATTTGTCTCGATTCCGACGTTGCTTGACCCAAGTCTTGCGCCCGATGGGTGTCAGATCATTCACACCTTTACGCCAAGCTGGATAGACCATTGGCAAAACCTGTCGCCTAGCGAGTATGAAGCCCAGAAAAAGGCAGCGGCGAAGCGAGTCCTCGATCGTTTGGAAACCATTTTCCCCAATCTCAGCCAGCATTTAGACTATCAAGAAGTCGGCACTCCGAGAACCCATCGTCGATTTTTAGGACGCGACAACGGCACCTATGGACCGATCCCCGCTCGTAAACTGCCTGGGCTGCTGGGAATGCCCTTTAACCGCACCGCGATCGCGAACCTCTATTGTGTGGGTGACAGCACCTTTCCGGGGCAGGGCTTAAATGCAGTCGCGTTTTCTGGATTTGCTTGCGCCCACCGAGTGGCAGTTGATTTAGGCTTGTAAGACTTTTGAACCTGTGATCAAAAACACATTATATCTGTAGCTGAAGTCACAAATTTGAGCTTATTTTTTTGCAAATTTATTGTTTATGTCGAAAGATGAATATCGCAAGAGATATCTCTTTACTGATCCTCGGAGAATAACTACCCTTTTGGATAATGTTTAAGTTTAATAACAACCTTATATTAATAGCAATAAGGGTGAATTCAGTCGTTTTAACTCATGATTGAAAGAAAGTTGAGAAAACTTGCACCCCTTACACAGAAGACATTTTGGGTGTGTCGCGTTCAGATAGTTTACTGAATTTTAATCAATGGTTCGGTAATTCTATTCCTATCTTTACGGAAACCTAATTTCTTTTATGTATCTTGTTAGTGAGACACGAGTCAATCGTTAATCACATCTCTCTCAATACATTCACGCAGAAAAGATTGACTCAACTAGACCACAAGGGTAACGTTATGTCTAATACAGAATTGACTTTTTCATCGCTCCACTCTAATCATTCAAACTCGCCACGGTTTGATTTACTCAATCCGATTCGTCGATGGTTAGATGGAATTGAGATCCACGATCGTAAGCTAGCTCATTTTCTTTGCACCTTGATTCCGGCTCAATGTCCGTTTGAACGCGACATCAATCTCTTCGGTCGCAAAATTGCACACATTCCGCCGATGTGCAAAATCAACCCACTCTACGATCAGTTGGTTGGGTTGAGATTCCGCTCACTCTGCTATCTCGTCGATGAGTGTGGCGAAACGCTCTAAAATCCGGATTCAATGCAGAGAAGCCCTCAGTCGCTTCATCACCAAGGGCAAACTCTTCTAGACAGGTAACGCAACCAATTGAGACTCGATCGCCTCATGGCTCAAGTCTCGACCAATGAAAACTAGGCGAGTTTGTCTCGCTTCTTCGGGCTGCCAGGGGCGATCGTAAAACTGCTCAAACCGCGAGCCAACGCCCTGCATCACCAACCGCATTGACTTGTTAGGGACGGCAACGAATCCTTTAACGCGATAGATTTCTTGCTGTTGCACCAACGCTTCTAGCCGCGCTTTTAACTGCGAGGGATCAAAGGCTCGATCGAGCACAACATGAGTCGAGACGATCTGATCGTCGTGGTCGTGGTCTTCCTCAAAGTCATGATGACTGGGACGGGCTTCTAAATCGTCTTCAACCGCCGCATTAAAGCCGAGCAGCACCTCAGAGTCAAGGGTTTGGCTCCGACCATTTGAGACGATTTTCACCGCTCTAGAAAGTTCGCGCTGCACCAATTCTTTAACCTGAGCTTGAACGTCGTCAGCAACCAAATCGGTTTTGTTGAGAATGACGAGATCCGCGCAGGCTAATTGGTCTTCAAAAAGTTCTTGCAGTGGCGTTTCGTGATCGAGATTAGGGTCAGCCTGCCGTTGTGCTTCAACAGCTTGTAAATCGCTTGCTAACGTGCCCGTCGAAACAGCCTCACAATCGACGATCGTGATTACGCCATCTACCGTTGCCGCGTTGCGAATCTCGTGCCAGCGAAAGGCTTTAATCAACGGTTTAGGGAGCGCCAAGCCAGAAGTCTCAATTACGATGCAATCAAGGCTATCTCGGCGCTTGAGCAGTTCTAGCATCGTCGGCAAAAATTCTTCTTGAACGGTGCAGCACAGGCAACCGTTGGTCAGTTCAACAATGTTAGATTGCGGCGCTACTTCATCCTCTGGGCAGACTTCACACGACTTTAATAAGTCTCCATCGATTCCCAATTCGCCAAACTCGTTGACCAAAACGGCGATGCGTCTTCCCTGATTATTTTGGAGCAGGTTACGAATGAGAGTCGTTTTACCACTTCCTAAAAAGCCCGTAATCACCGTAACCGGAATCTTTGCAGCCATGTTGTCTCCTTTCAAACTGGAATCCTGGCAACTTGGTGGTTCTCAATCAGAAAATCATCAAGCTACCAGGATTCAAAATAACGTGAGTGGCTCAGAAATGGTAGGCAGGGAATTATTCAGCCGTTGCCATTTCGGTCGTGCCCCGATTGCGTTTGCGAGTCAGCAAGTTAAATAGCTGAATGCCGATCGCTTTAATCAAATTCCCTTCTAGCTCTTGGAACATTTTCATGTTCAAGCCAAACGCGTCGTTGGCTTCATTGACGATGCGATCGTCCATTGCGTCATCGACTTCGACTTCATTCAGCCGTTGGCGATACATCGCTTTGAATGCTTTCTCGTCAGAAATCTGCTTAAACGAGTAAAACGCTAACCCTTCTTCATCAGACAAATTCATGGCGTTCTGAGCAATCTTTCTCAGAATTTGTCCGCCTGATAGATCGCCCATATAGCGAGTGTAGAGGTGAGCGATCAGCAACTCTGGTTGAGTCTGAGCAATATCGTGAATGCGCTGAATGTAGAATTTGGTCGCTTCAGACGGGGCGACTTCTGTTTTCCAGTTTGCGCCAAAATAATAGGCGAGATCTTGCTCCAGACTAGCTTTGCGGTCTAGCTCTGGAAAGTAGAGTTTACCAAGAACAGGATGCTCACGGTGATTGTGCATCTCTTCTTCCATCGCTGAATAGACAAAATAGAGGTTTGTCACCAGTTTGCGGTAAGAATTTTTCTCGACCGTGCCCTTTAAGAAACAGGAGATGAATCCTGTATTCTCCGCCATTGTGTGCGCTTTCTTGGTGCCCTCGCGGAGTTTCGTTGCTAAATTACTGCTCATTCTAAACTTCCCAACACTAAAGTAGTTTGCTGGCGTGTCAAGCCTCAAAGGTCAATCGAGCTAGACTTTAGATTCAGAAGCCATAAAACTCTTGAATCTAAAATCCGAAGTCGGTAAAATCCGCATCTTTTGTTACGTTAAACTGATTTGATGAGCGTTTTTATTACAAATTCTTACGTCCCAGGAGGGAGGATTTGTTTGTCGTCAAAGCGATTTGTCTTCAAGGGTAGTGTGTGAGTGACGGTTTCATTGGTCGGCTCAGGGACAAAACCGAGCGATCGATAAAACAAGTCTCCGATCGAGGTGTCCGTCCGCAGATGCAGCCACTCAAAGTGATTACCCGCTTCGGCGATCACTTGCTCAACAAGGGTGCGA
>JBBRMC010000490.1:0-3619 GCA_038231055.1 Leptolyngbyales cyanobacterium | reverse complement strand
AGAAGGTCTTAGTTCCCTGCCGATAATTCGAGGTGGTTCTGAGTTTAAGCCGTGTGGTGACCCTAGCTAAATCTCGATTTCAAGAATCTTAGGGGGGACGGTCTACCACACTCTTAAGATACAAGGGGGCATAAGCCGACTCAAACGAAGCGACGAGGACTTGTGTGTATACGGTAGCCAGGACTCAGGGCAATGATATACTCTTTCTGACGCACAGCAATTGAGCGATTCACGCGATCGCTAGAAATTCCTCATTTCTCCTCTGACTAACTATTGAGGTTGATCAGGTTGAGTTCTTCCTGCAAGTCAGTTTTAGTAAACTCGCCGCCAACCCCAACACCCGCATTAATAGCGATCGCATCTACAGGTTTCCCGATCGCTTTAATTTGGTTATAGAGCGTTTCAACGCCATTATTAAGTCGCAAGATCAGCTTGAACGGTTTCGACCTTAGCACCTAGTTTCTCAAGGGTCTGAGCATCATCGTCGATTTCTGAACGATTCGCTGTAATTAAGAGATCAAAACCATTTTGAGCAAACTGCTTGGCGAGTTCATAACCGATGCCGCTAGACGCGCCCGTCACGACAGCTAGGGGACGGTTTCTTGTATTATCCATAACCTTTTACTTCTATCCTTTCAATCCCCATAACCTTAGAAAGACAATCGTGTGCTTGCGTCTTTCTAACGAAGGACTTGGCTGATAGCCTGGGAACGATTCCTCTAAAGATTCGCCAAATCTTCAGCTCTTTTTAGATTAGTAATTAGAATGACAGGCATTATGTGGCTTCTTTAAGCCCCTCTCTAAAGCAACACTCCAGACAAAATTTGAGCAGATTTTAGACCACATACTCCGTTTCAGATGTAGACCGGATCTTTTCGTAAAGTCAACGGCAGAGATGACGTTGAAAGATAGCTCCGTTCTGAAGTCGCGCGCCCTGAAACCTTTCTGAACTCGTTCCCAAAAATGTTCGGAGTATTGCTATTAGCTGGAGAGGTTAAAACCCTTGATCTGTCTCTTAAACCCGAAGTACTTCATTTTGGGTTAGCAGTAGAAGGTAAATTTGGGAATGCTACAGGTGACTTGACAATTCCAAAGGATACCAACTCCTCCAAGTCAGAAATAGCCTCACCTCACGCAACCTTCTATAAACATCTCAAAGACAAGACTGGGTGTGAATCAGCAACGTTGAAACTCGACACCATTCTCTGGCGGCAAAATCAAACTGTGATGGATATTACTCAACTCGCTGAAGCCATTAAAAAGATCAAAGCGATCGACCAAGAACCGTTCACATCGGCACAATTCGCGCTGCAAATGGTTGAGGGGGTGGATCAAGTTCGCTTCTGTGGGTTGCCATAGCAGATCCGCAATTTCGCTTAGAGGGAATCTAGTTTGATACGTTATTATCCCTATGTTGTCCGCATATCCCGCATCAACTACCGTCTACCTCATTTAGCCCATGCAGACTCCTCAGGATATTTTCATTTCATATGGACGGGCAGATAGCAAAGCTTTTGCTACTAAGCTTCATGCACGGCTATTGGAACAGGGAATAAAAGTTTGGTTTGACCAAAATGACATTCCCTTAGGGGTTGATTTTCAAAATCAGATCGACGATGGCTTAGAAAAGTCTGACAACTTTCTATTCGTCATTGCGCCCCACTCGATCAACTCGCCGTACTGCGGCAAAGAAATCGACCTGGCATTAAAGCGCAATAAGCGGATTATTCCACTACTACACGTTGAGCAAATCACTCAGGAGACTTGGCAGCAACGGAATCCTGGTCGTGACCTATCTGAGTGGGAGACCTACAAATCAAAGGGGTCACACTCTAGCTTTCCCAACATGCACGATGCGATCGGGAAGATCAACTGGGTATATTTTCGAGAAGGTATTGATGATTTTGAAAAATCGTTTGCGGGGTTGCTCGACCTCCTCGATCGCCACAAATCTTACGTTGAGCAACACACTCACCTACTCATTAGCGCATTAGAGTGGGAGCGCAATCACGAACAGACACGCTATTTACTGACTGGGGAAGCTCGTCAAGCAGCCCAAGACTGGCTGAATGTGCGGTTTAAAGATGAACAACCGCCCTGCACGCCTACTGATTTGCACTGTCGGTTTATCTGCGAAAGTATCAAGAATGCCAACAACCTGATGACCGAGGTGTTCCTCTCCTACTCTGAGAAGGAACGCGACGTGATGCAAAAGGTTGCTCACAGCTTGATGCGAGAAGGGTTTACTGTTTGGACAAATAAGACCGACATCAAAACAGGACAAGACTTTCAAGAGATGCTCGATCGGGGGATTGAAGAGGCAGATAATCTGGTGTTCCTCATGTCTCCCGCCTCGTTAGCGTCGGAGTATTGTCAAAAAGAACTGACTCAAGCGCGGCTTCACCACAAGCGAATGATTCCGTTGCTAATCGCCCCGATCGATCTAGAGCAAGCGCCATCCGATCTGCGATCAATCCAGTTTATTGATCTCGTCAATTGGGCAAACGCAGATGCATATCAATCCAACATTGCTAAACTAATTCGAGCGCTGCGAGAAGAAGCAAGCTATTACCAGCAGCACAAACTTCTGCTCACTAGAGCGTTGAAGTGGGAACGGCAAAAGCAAAATCCTAGTATTCTGCTGCAAGGGCATCAATTGCGTCAAGCAAAAGCGTGGCTCAACGTAGCTGAAGGGCGAGCGCAACACGCCGCTACACCCCTTCAAGTCAGCTTGATTACCGAAAGTTTGAGCCAACCAGCCGAACCGACGCTAGATGTCTTCTGTTGCTACTCACGGGCAGATTCTGACTTTGCGCGGCGATTAAATGATGGGTTGCAGGTTCAGGGCAAGATGACCTGGTTTGACCAAGAAAGTATTGCCTCTGGAGATGATGTCCAGCAAGAAACTCATAGGGGAATTGAACGCAGCAACAACGTTTTAGTGTTGATTTCACCTGCCTGCGTCACCGATCCAATATGCCAAGACGCGATCGCCTATGCACTCCACTTTAACAAACGCATCGTCACCGCTATTTATCAAGACACGGATCTAACCAAACTGCCTTCAGAAGTGAGCATCTTACAGGCGATCGATTTCCGTCAGCATGAAGGGGACTTTTTCACCAACTTTGGCGACTTAATTCGTGCCCTAGATGCTGACCCAAAATATGTGCAAATGCACACCCGTTTGCTGGTGCGCTCAATGGAGTGGCAGAATCAAAACAAAGATGACAGCTTTTTGTTGCGCGGTAAAGATCTCACCACGTCAGAGCAGTGGCTTCAGCAGAGTGCATCTAAGGAACCCAAGCCAACGGAATTGCAGTTAAAGTATCTTGCAGCGAGTCGGGATCTCCCTCGACGACGGATCAAGCGCCGTTGGGTACTAGCAGCGAGCGTTGTGACAACTGCCCTGGTGTCGGCTGCTCGATGGTTTGGAGCAACGCAACCTGTAGAGTTGTGGACGTACGATCGCTTGCTTACCCTGCGACCTAGCGAAACCCAAGATGATCGATTTTTGATTGTCGGGGTTGATGAATCCACCCTGGAAATGTTCCCCAAGCAGTATGAACCTTCCTGGGGGACGCTGCCCGATCGTGCCCTCAGTGATGCCTTAGCAATT
>JBBRMC010000489.1:0-3630 GCA_038231055.1 Leptolyngbyales cyanobacterium | reverse complement strand
TCTGACGGTCGATACGTTAGGTCTGGTGCTACGAGTGTTGGTGACGGCGGCAAGCGTCGGAGAACGTGACGGCGGAAAACAAGTCCTCCAACGAGTTCACCGCACCGGAAAATCGGTCTCTCGGCTGCATACCATTTGGGTAGATGGCGGGTTTGAGAGTGAACCGTTCAGGCAGTGGGTGATCACCATTTGTCGCTGGATTGTGCAGGTGGTGTTGCGACCTGAGTAAACCAAGGGGTTTGTACTGCTTAAAAAACGTTGGGTAGTCGAACGTAAGTAGGTAAGTGGAATTAAATGTGAGATGGATGTAGGTTGGGTTGAGGGACGAAACCCAACACCCGCATGGGTTACGCTATCGCTGACCTATCCTGCAAATAATTGTGCCTCCCTACTTACTTTCGGCTGGCTAATGGGGTATCGCCGATTGGTCAGAGACTATGAACGATTGCCAGAAACCTCAGAAACTTTGATTTATCTCGCCATGATTCGGCTGATGGTCAGACGCTTGGCGTAGAGTCCACCCTTACCTTTTGAAACATCCTCTTAGAAAAGAGAAATTATGCAGGTAGCAAAGAGGTATGTCTTGTTGCTCCAACCTATATACAGGAGTTAGATGAGGCACTGCTGAATGAGCAATTTTTACAACACAAACCCCTAGATTTCACAGTGCTGCTTTAGGCAAAACAAATCTATCAGAAGAGATAGTACACCAAAAGGCTCCCATCCTATACTTAGATGTTCTTCTTAGCCAACCTTCACGTTCATTATGGGGTTGCGCTCTGACAGCGTTTCGTTTACAAACGTGACCCATTCGACAACATTATCTAACAACCGAAAACGCACTGAATAACAATAGACAACCAAATTGAGTAGCTCGTGATCTCTTGGAAAAATCAACTGCAACCACAACATAGGAAGTAACGTTTCATGACTGATCAAAGCCACACTAACGAAAACACCAAAGATGAAACTCTGCAACCCTACCGTGAAGGTGCAGGGGATCAAATGACAACGAATCAAGGTGTAAAAGTTAACGATACCGATAATTCGCTCAAAGCGGGAACGCGTGGACCCTCGCTGAAAGAAGATTTTCTCTTTCAAGAAAAGATGACACACTTCGATCGAGAGCGCATTCCAGAACGAGTGGTTCATGCACGCGGCTCAGGCGCTCACGGCTATTTCCAGCCCTACGAATCGATGGCAGAGTTCACCAAAGCAAAATTTTTGCAAAATCCATCGACTAAAACGCCCGTCTTTGTTCGGTTCTCAGTGGTGGGAGGGTCGCGCGGTTCAGCCGACTCGGTGCGAGACGTGCGCGGTTTTTCAGTCAAGTTCTACACTGAAGACGGCAACTACGATCTAGTCGGAAACAACATTCCCGTCTTTTTTATTCAAGATGCGATCAAATTTCCCGACATTGTTCATGCGATCAAGCCCGAACCCGATCACGAGATGCCCCAAGCTTCAACCGCGCATCCGAGTTTTTGGGACTTCATCTCGCTTGTCCCCGAATCGACCCACATGATCATGTGGATTTTGAGCGATCGCACGCTCCCCAGAAGCTTTCGCACGATGCAGGGATTTGGCGTGCATACCTTCCGTTGGGTGAATGCAGACGGCAAATCCCGTTTTGTGAAATTTCATTGGAAGCCGATCGCAGGCGTTCACTCAAATGTCTTTGACGAGGCACAGAAGCTCGCTGGAAAAGACCCCGACTTTCATCGCCGCGATTTGTGGGATTCGATCGAGATGGGCGATTTTCCAGAATACGAATTCGGTGTGCAGATTATTGAGGAAGAAGACGAACACAAATTCGGGTTTGACATTTTGGACGCAACCAAGTTAATTCCTGAAGAATTAGTACCCGTTCGTCCGATCGGCAAAATGGTGTTGAACCGCAACCCCGACAATTTCTTTGCAGAAACTGAGCAGGTGGCGTTCCAACCGTCGAACGTCGTGCCCGGAATTGACTTCAGCGATGATCCACTCTTACAAGGTCGTCTCTTTTCTTACCACGACACCCAAGAATACCGATTGGGCAGTCCAAACTTTGCCAATCTGCCGATTAACCGTCCGGTCTGCCCATTTCACAACAATCAGCAAGACGGACGGATGCAAATGGAAATCAAAACCAGCCGCGTCAACTACTCGCCCAATTCGCTAGGTGAAAATCGCCCGTCGGTGAGTTCTGAAGCAGAAGGGGCTTTTGTGCATTATCCAGAGCGCGTAGAAGGGCACAAAGTCCGCGAACGCAGCCCCAGCTTTCAGGAGCACTTCAGTCAAGCAACCTTATTCTGGAACAGCCTCTCCACGGTTGAGAAAGATCATCTAGTTGCAGCAACTCATTTTGAGTTAGGCAAAGTCGGCGATCAAGGAGTGCGAGACCGAATGGTCGATCGCTTCAACCAGGTGGATCACGAATTAGCCAAACGAGTCGCAGAAGGCATTGGAGTTGCGGCACCGAGCGCACCTGTGACAGAAAATCATGGACAACGATCGGAGGCGTTGAGCCAAGCCCACACGACGAAAACCGCCAAAGGTCGAAAGGTAGCAATTTTGGCAGCCGACGGCGTGGACGCATCCCAGATCATGGCAATTAAGAAAGCCCTGAAAAGTGTGGGTGCAATGGCAGAAGTCGTGTCAAAGTTCAAGGGCATGATTAAGAGTGCAGAGGGTCAAGAGATTGAGGTTGACAAGACCTTCTTGACGAGCGCCTCTGTGATGTTTGATGCAGTATATGTGCCGGGTGGTGCAAAAAGTGTGGAAGCGTTGAAGACGAATGGCGAAGCCGTGCATTTCATCAATGAAGCCTTTAAGCATTGCAAACCGATCGCAGCGACTGGCGAAGGAGTTGATCTGCTTAAAGCCTCTGATATTAAAGGAGTTAAGCTGTCAGATTCGTCTCTGAAGGATGATCATGGCGTGGTCACCAATCGCAGTGCTGATGCAGGTGAGATGGCGAAGTCGTTTATTAACGCGATCGCTCAACATCGCCATTGGAATCGCACCTCCAAAGACCAAGTGCCTGCCTAATCTATCTACAGAATCCAGCGTTTGAGTGCGTCATGAAATCCGCCTTCAAATGGTGGGAGGGTCGCGTCTACTTGCCAAAGTGTTCTGATCTTCTCAACATTCGTTGAATGAAAGGTCGATGCACCCGTGGAGGCTAGACTAGGCAAACGGCAAAGTGACTCTTGACAAAGAAACCGAGAGTCGCTTTGCCGAGAGACAGAGAGAATCTCGTTAACGACGATCTTCCCAATGCCCTTCAACCCATTTACGCCCTATGCCCAGGAAGCCAGGTTCGTAATGACCCGCAACCCAGACCCTTCGTGAGTCGTCGCGTCGGATCTGATTGCGTTGCACTTCCTCCCAGCGAATTTGCTCACGTCCAAGTTCATCCTGACGAACCTGATCTCGGCGAATTTGCTCACGTCCAAGTTCATCCTGACGAACCTGATCTCGGCGATCGTCGTATCGTTGAGCTAATACCATCGGTGACTGACGGGTGCATCCCAGTCTTGCAAGTCTTAATTTGAGAACTGTCCATTGAGGTAGGCACAACGCTGCAACAGAACTTGAGGAACATTACTGGCTTTCCACTGTGCGCCTGAGAGCTTGATGCGTGCC
>JBBRMC010000488.1:0-3638 GCA_038231055.1 Leptolyngbyales cyanobacterium | reverse complement strand
TTTTGGAGTCGAGCTATTTATTCAAGGCGATCCGGCAGGAGATCAGACGGTCTTTTTTAGCGAAGTGAGTCCACGTCCCCACGATACGGGCATGGTGACGATGATCAGCCAAACGATGTCAGAATTTGAGCTACACGTTAGGGCGATCGCGGGACTTCCGATCGGCAGCATCGACCTAATCAAACCTGGTGCGTCAGCCGTGATTTTAGGAACCGAGCCAACGGATTGCCCGAAGTTCGCCGGGGTGAATGAAGCGCTGACCGTGCCAACGAGTAAACTGCGTCTGTTTGCTAAGCCTAAAAGCTATGCCAATCGACGAATGGGGGTGGCATTGGCGATCGCAGACACGGTGGAAGAAGCTCGCGATCGGGCAAAAGAGGCTGCCTCAAAAGTGCAGGTGTTGCCCTAAATTTACCAACGACGATCGCGCTCTAGATCCCACAACACCTTCTCCCAGCACCACTGATCAGACTCACCGGGGTTTCGCATCTGTGCCGCTTCAAATAATCGCTGTGCGGTCGCTCTATCACCGTTTAGCAACGTCATGATTCTCTTAGGAGGTCGATGCCTTGATCTGCGTGAAGACGACGATCGACGAGAGCGATTTGAGGGTTGAGACATCCGATAGATGACTAAACCAACTAGCGCGATCGCGCCAAGAGTTAACAGCGTGAGTAGCATGATCAAACGTTTGTTAAGAGTAGAATCGGGACTATAGCTTTAGTTGAGCCATTCGATCTGTTGGGCTGAGGGGGGCAGTTGGGCTTGCCGTTGTCCGGTGGCACGAGCATGAGCGCAGATCAGTCCGATCGGGGTGCTCACCAAATCTGCTAGCGTTCCTTTCTGTTGTAGCGTCCGAACTGTGGCGATCGGAAATTCTTTGAACAACCATCGTGATAGACGATAGCCATAGTCTCGTAGGCTGAGGTCTCGCATCAAATCTACTCCATGCAGATCGTGGAGATAGCGATTTGATCGCCCATACCTTTGCCATTGGCTACGAAGCTCTGCCCACGTAGCGCGATGACGATGACACACGATCGCCCGTTCTGCAAACCGCATCTCCCAGGGTGTTTCGCGCAAAATTCGCCAGCAGAGATCGGCATCGCCGCCTGTGGTCAAATATGGGCGAAATAACCCTACCTGCTCAAACACTTGATGCCGGACTGCTAGATTTGCAGTCTGCCCATAAGCGCAAAACGAATGTGCCAGCGTGTGTTTTTGCGATAGCGTTTCCTGACGATCGGCATGGTGTTCTAGCAAAGTGTTACCCGGAAGCGCCTTGATTTCTCCTGCCACTAACCCCACGACAGACTCTGTAAAGGGTGCAATTAAGTCGTCTAACCAGTTCGGCTCTGGACGACAATCGGCATCGGTAAACGCCAAAATCTCTCCTGTCGCGGCTCGAATTCCCACATTACGAGCGGCATAGGAACTTTGGATGCGAGGCTCACTCAAGGCATGAACGGTAAAGCCCGCTTGATTCGCAGACTTGAGAATTTCAGATGTCCGATCGTGGCTTCCGTTATCAACCAAGCAATATTCGACTCGATCGGTCGGATAGGTCTGCCGTCTCAAACAGTCGAGCAAATCAACTAAATCTGCCTCACCATTGTAGATAGGCACGATGACCGAAATTTTGGGCAAAAATCGCTTCTCAGCCTGATCCGATCGCATATCTGAGCCAGTTAAATCATAGACACAATCACTAGTGTGACCAAAATTCTAGCTTGAATAACTTGTCAATCTCTCTACGCTGCCTTTTCAAATCTGTGAACTTAAGATAGGAATAGTACAAGAGCCGTTTTAAAGATGCGGCTTTTTGAGGTTCTGATCACCTTGTTTAATCAGGAAGGCTTGTGGCAGACAACACCGACAAAAGCAAAGAAGGGTTTCTCTACCCGATCGGACGTTACCGGGGCGAATTTACGCCAGAGCATTTAGCCTTCAACGCCAACTTGCAAGAATTTGCTCAGCGCGTGTCGCTGCTTTGTGGGCTAGAAACGGGAGGCAAAATTCCGCCAGGGGAGGCATACAAAGAAATCAAAAACCTTTGGCAACAGCTTAAAGACTCTAAAAAAAGTCTGCTTGATCAGTCCACAATTGATCCTCCCGCTTTACCAGAAGACTGAGGGACGAATTAGGACGTAATTTAATATTCGTCGTCCGTTGCGCTCAAGCTTCAGGACACGACAGCATCGGGCGTGCTGAATTGAGTTGAAAGCGGATCATCTTTTACTCAGCAGATAGTTCTCAACGATCTGCACGATCCGATCGGACGCAAAGCCATCTCCAAACGGACTGGCTGCATTTGCCATAGCTTGATAAGCGGCTGGATTGCTCAGCAGGGTAGAGGTTTCTTTAAGAATGTCATCAGGTTTAGTGCCAATCAGCTTGGCGGTTCCGGCGGTGATAGCTTCGGGGCGTTCGGTGGTTTCTCGCATCACGAGAACGGGTTTGCCTAGGCTCGGCGCTTCTTCTTGAATGCCGCCTGAGTCTGTCAACAGCAAATAACAGCGCTGCATCGCTCCCACTAACTCGGTGTAGTCAAGCGGCTCGGTGAGAAAGACTCGCGGATGACTCCCTAACTTGGCGGTTAACGGATCACGAACAGTCGGATTGCGGTGCAACGGCAGCAGTAGGGCAACGTCATCAAATTTGTTCAGCACGCCTAAAAAGCCTTGGGCAATATCGTTTAGGGGTTCGCCCCAGTTTTCTCGTCGATGCACCGTGGCTAAGATCGTGCGATATTGGCTCCAATCTAACCCCGGAATCTTGCAGGAGGGCTGTCGTTCTGCCACTTTGAGTAAGGCATCAATAACGGTGTTGCCCGTTTGATGCACTTCACCGAGAACGCTCGATCGCCGTAAATGCTCAACTGACACCGAAGTCGGCGCAAAGTGAAGCTGAGTCACCTGTGAGATCAGCCGTCGATTAGCTTCTTCGGGATATGGATTGAATAAATCTTCGGTTCGCAACCCTGCTTCAACGTGACCCACTGGAATTTTTTGATAAAACGCTGCGATCGCGGCTGCCAGCGCTGTTGTAGTGTCTCCTTGCACTAACACCATCTTGGGCTGAATTTTTTGAAACAACTCTTCCAAGCCTCGCATCGCCCAGCAGGTGATATCAGTCAATGTCTGCTTAGGCTGCATGATTGCCAGATCATGATTAGGCGTGAGGTTAAATAACTGCATCACCTGATCAACCATTTCGCGATGTTGACCCGTCAAAACAATTTGAGTGTCAAACATCGAAGACTG
Organism: Leptolyngbyales cyanobacterium; assembly: GCA_038231055.1. GTDB lineage: Bacteria > Cyanobacteriota > Cyanobacteriia > Leptolyngbyales > Leptolyngbyaceae > Phormidesmis_A. The sequence continues at coordinate 375 of JBBRMC010000488.1, read as the reverse complement.
TTGAAACGCCTGAATGACTGGAGCCATTTTAATTGCTTCAGGGCGAGTGCCGACAATGATGCAAATAGAAATAGGATTCAGCATAAGATTTTTTCGAGTCACCTACCAAAACGGAGAGGATGTACGGTCCATTCAGTGATCCTCTAACTTCTGAACCATAAAGCCAGAAGCCCTACTAATCAAGTTTTTTGAGTCTTGTCTCAACGGTTTGGGTCAGTTGCCTTTCTAATCCTAGTAGTGATTAAAAACTTTGTTGGACGATCGAGCCAAGAAGTCCGGCTCCTTTCAAGCGTTTGATCAATAAAAAACCAGCCGAAGCTGGTTGAATAGGACTACTGCACCGATGGCTTACTAAACTCAAAAAGGGCGAGCATT
>JBBRMC010000487.1:0-3639 GCA_038231055.1 Leptolyngbyales cyanobacterium | reverse complement strand
GAATCTTGCCGTTTCTGCAACAGTTGCTTGACCGTCCAAAATCGGTTGTCGAAGGCTTAGAATCGCTACCGTTCACGGGCGGCTGGCTGGGCTGGCTGGGCTATGACTTGGCGTGGGAGATTGAGCGCTTGCCCTACCTCAAATCTGATGCGTTGCCGTTTCCGATCGCCTATTGGTATGAGCCTGATTGCTTTGCCGTTCTAGACCATCTGCAACAAATTCTGTGGTTAGCTGCAACAGAATTCAATCAACTCGATGAAATGCAGAAGAGATTGACTAAAGATAAAAAAATGCGAGTTTCGACTCAACAGTCGCCTACAAAATCCGCCACATTTCATCTATCGCAAACTGAGTATGAATCGGCTATCCTGCAAGCCAAAAAACATATTCAAGCCGGAGATATTTTTCAAGCCAATCTATCGCTCAGATTTGAGACTCAGACAACTGCCGATAGCTGGTCAATTTATCAAGCATTGCAATCCATTAATCCGTCCCCATTTGCTAGCTATTGGCAAACTCCTTGGGGAGCCGTGATCAGCTCTTCTCCTGAGCGATTGGTGCAATTGCAGGGACAACACGCCCAAACTCGCCCGATCGCGGGTACTCGCCCTAGAGGAAACACATCTGATCGGGATCATCAATTGGCTCAAGACCTTCTCGACAACGCGAAAGAACAAGCCGAGCACATCATGTTAGTGGATTTAGAACGCAATGATTTAGGACGAGTTTGTGAATGGGGATCGGTGATAGTCGATGAATTGCTGACGATCGAGCGCTATAGCCACGTCATGCACCTAGTTAGCAATGTTATCGGAATGCTAAAACCTGAATACAATGCAGTCGATTTGATTCGCGCAGTGTTTCCGGGCGGCACGATTACAGGCTGTCCTAAAGTGCGATGTCTGGAGATTATCGAAGCGTTGGAACCCGATCGTCGCAGTTTATTCTACGGGTCGTGTGGCTATTTGGATCTGCGCGGAAATCTGGACTTAAACATCCTGATTCGGACGCTACTTTATGCACCTCAAGCCAACGGCACCCCGATAGTCTGGGGACAAGTCGGCGCGGGCATCGTGGCAGACAGCGACCCAGAACGAGAATGGCACGAATCGCTGCACAAAGCCCAAGCCCAACTCGCTGCACTGAAATTGGCAACTTCGAGCGAAGATAGGGGGTAGACGGTTACTTCCTATCTGTTCAGCGGTTGCAAATGTCTGAGTTATCTCACCCGGTTGATATTCTGATTCTCTCCAATGGTCCTGGAGAACTCGCGACCTGGGTTAAGCCCGTGGTGCGATCGCTGAGACAAATCTTAGGCGACGATCGTGCCCTCATTCGCATTTCTGTGGTGCTTTCGCCTTGCCCAAATGCCAGCGGACAAGAAGCTGAGATTGCCTTGAGTTATTCAGAAGTCGATCGGGTTCAAGCTGCCGAGAAGTTTTATCCTTTTTTACTTCAAGGCAAAACGGCTGAAAATTGGGATTGGCACGATCGGGGCATTGTGCTATTTCTGGGCGGCGATCAGTTTTTTACCGTGATTCTCGGCAAACGGTTGGGCTACCGGACGGTGATTTATGCAGAATGGGAAGCCCGCTGGCATCGCTGGATCGATCGCTTTGGGGTGATGCGTTCAGAAATCATCGATCAGGCTCCCAAACAACAGGTGCATAAACTGACGGTGGTCGGTGACCTGATGGCAGAAGTTGCAGCTCTAGCAATCGATGTAGATCAGATATCTCCTCCGACTGCGTCTGAGCTGATTGGGATTTTGCCTGGATCAAAGCCTGCCAAACTCGCTCAAGGAGTCCCTTTTATGGTGGCGATCGCCGAACAGATTTGGCACGATCGTCCTCAGACTCGATTCGTAATTCCGGTTGCGCCGACGCTCGATTTGCAAACCCTCGCCTGGTTTGGAGACCCGCAACAAAATCCGATTTTGCCTCTGGTTGAAGGGGTTAGCACTCAATTAGTGTTGCCTACCTCTGACGCAGAACGTCCCTATCTAGAGACGCAAAACGGCTTGCGGGTTGAGCTTTGGCAAAATCAAACCGAGCGAACTCCGGTGTATTCACTGCTGGCTCAATGCGACTTGTGTTTGACCACGATCGGAGCCAACACCGCAGAACTAGGCGCATTAGGAGTGCCCATGATCGTCGTTATGCCAACTCAGCAACTTGACGCAATGCGCGCCTGGGATGGCATTCCTGGGCTGCTTGCCAACTTGCCCGGTGTAGGGTCAACGCTAGCGAAACTGATCAACTGGGTCTTCTTACAGCGAATTGGGTTATTGGCATGGCCTAACAAATGGGCAAACGAAGAAATCGTCCCTGAACTGGTAGGTCGGCTGCATCCCAAAGCCGTTGCAGACCTTGCCCTTGACTTTCTCAACCATCCTGAGAAACTGCAAGAAATGCGCGATAAACTTCGCAGTGTACGCGGAAAGCCAGGAGCCGCCGAGAAACTGGCGCAAATTGTCCACGAAGAAATCGAGGTACTTCTCCAATAACCAAAAAAAAGGGCAGGCAATTCACCCACCCTTCCATCATTTAGGAAATTCGATCGAGTCTATTCTTCTTCAACAAACTCTTCTTCGTCTTCATCGTCTGGATCAGCCGCTCCAACCGAGTTGGCAGACACGACGGCTCCCATTTCGAGCTTCTCGCGCACCAGTTTCTCAACTTCTTTTGCGAAGTCAGGCTTCTCTTCCATATATTTGACGGCGTTGTCGCGTCCCTGACTGATGTTGTCGCCGTTATAGCTATACCAGGCACCCTTGCGGACAATCACGCCCGTCTCTTCTGCCAGGTCAACCAGACACCCGATCGTCGAGATGCCCTTACCAAAAATGATGTCAAACTCCGCAATTCTAAACGGAGGCGCAACTTTATTTTTGGCGACTTTGACTTTGGCGCGGTTGCCATATTCTTCGTTGCCTTTCTTCAAAGTCTGAATCCGACGAATATCGAGACGCACAGAGGCGTAATATTTCAGCGCTTGCCCGCCGGTCGTTGTTTCGGGGCTGCCATAGGTGACCCCAATCTTTTGACGCAACTGGTTGATAAAGACAACCGTGCAGCCAGATTTACCAATGTTTCCAGTAATTTTACGAAGAGCTTGGCTCATCAGACGGGCTTGCAGACCCATGTGAGAATCGCCCATCTCACCCTCGATTTCAGCGCGAGGAACGAGAGCGGCAACCGAGTCGATGACCACAATATCGACTGCCGTCGATCGAACTAACTGATCTACAATCTCTAGAGCAGCTTCCCCCGTGTCAGGCTGAGAAATCAGCAGATTGGCGATATCAACACCCAACGCGGCTGCATATTTGGGGTCGAGTGCGTGTTCAGCATCAATATAGGCAGCCGTCCCACCCGTTTTTTGAACTTCGGCAACTGCGTGCAGCGCCACTGTCGTCTTACCCGAACTTTCGGGACCATAAATCTCAATGACCCGACCCTTTGGCAAGCCACCACCCAATGCCAAATCGAGCGTCAAAGCGCCACTGGGAATGGTTTCAACCTTCATCCGGGTGGCATCACCCAGACGCATAATGCTGCCTTTCCCAAAGTTGCGCTCGATCTGGGTGAGCACCATCGTTAGGGCTTTTTGCTTATCGGAACTTTCGGTTGTCTTACT
>JBBRMC010000486.1:0-3640 GCA_038231055.1 Leptolyngbyales cyanobacterium | reverse complement strand
GTGTAAAGGCTATCTGCTCGAACAGATTCGCATGGTTGACCCCAAAATTATTTTGTTGACTGGGGCAACGGCGATGAAGAATCTAGTGGGCATTAAGCAAGGCATCACCAAAGTTCGCGGTCAGTGGATCGAGCGCGACGGGCGGATGTATATGCCGATTTTTCACCCTGCTTATCTGCTGCGAAATCAGTCACGGGAGCAGGGCAGCCCTAAATGGCTGATGTGGCAAGATATTCAGGCAGTGCGATCGAAGCTAGATGAGATGCGCGGTTAGGACTGTGGATTCAATAACTTGGAGGAGTGCCCACCGAATAGTCAAAGCCCGCACTCATACTATTGATTTAACCAGTGAATAATGAGGTCATGATACGAGAATTCAGGGCGGAATTTCTGCACCATCCACCACTAAATCAATTAAAAAATCTGGCAATTTTCTATGCGTTTGAAGGGGATGCTGAGCGGGACTCTAAATAGGTAAGTGGAATAAATGTGAGATGGATGTAGGTTGGGTTGAGGGACGAAACCCAACACCCGCATGGGTTACGCTATCGCTGACCTATCCTACAAATAATGGTGCCTCCCTACTTAATCCTGAGAGGATGTTTGAAGAGCATGGAAAGTCTCTTCGCTACGATTGCGTCCCACCCCGGACTGGAAGTTCGGGGCTAGCCTTGCGAAGTCCACTAAAGGGACTGGAAAATCGCACCGTTAGATCGTGATTTTCAACCACGGGCGGATCATGCTATCAACGGCTCCTTTTCAGACATCCTCTTAGAAGCGTCGGGAAACGCCATTGGGTTAGATGTGGTGAAAGAGTATTACACCGACTCAGAGGGCGTGATGATTGAGAATCCTAAGTTTCTCCGTCAGGGGGAAGTGGTTCTCAAGCGGTCACAACGTCGCGTTTCTCGCAAGGTGAAAGGGTCAATCAACAGACGGAAGGCAAGACAGATTCTTGGCAAATGCCATCTCAAAATAAGTAGGCAGCGTAAAGACCATGCCGTGAAATTGGCAAGGTGCGTCATCACATCTAACGATGTAGTCGCCTATGAAGACTTGAGAATCAAAAACATGGTGAAGAATCATTGTCTTGCCAAGTCAATTAACGACGCATCTTGGTATCAATTCCGAGTCTGGATTGAATACTTCGGAAAGGTGTTTGGGCGGATCACCATTGCGGTGAATCCTGCCTATACCAGCCAAGAATGCTCTAGCTGCGGTGAAGTGGTTAAGAAGTCTTTGAGTACCCGAACGCACGTTTATTCGTGTGGCTGTGTACTGGATAGAGATCACAATGCAGCGAGAAACATCCTGAGTCGGGGATTAGGTACGGTAGGGCATATCGGAACCTTTGCACTAGATGCAAGCAACGCTTTAGGAGAATCGACCTCTACTCAAGCTGGAGCAATCCTGCCTGGGCAAGTTGGCTCGTAGATTAAAGAATCCCACGTGCTTCAGCCGTGGGAATGTCAATTTTTAGTCTGTACTGTAGTATCAGATACAAATATGTTGATTCCGTATTCTTACTATAGCTGAGGCGTAAAACCTTGAGTGGGACTCAAGCCCGGATTGAGAAGGATTTTGCTGGCTCGTCGTGTTACATCTGTCGTCGGGTTGTCAAGTGAGCAGTGTCGCTATTCGCCATAGATCATGAACCACCTTGCATCAACTCGCCGCTATTAGCCACTGGTGCAGGTTTTGTTAGAGTCAATGTTCCACAAGTTTGATTGGTTCTTTTAGTTACCCGTTTCGTAATCATTCCAGTCATCGGAGAGCAGCTATGAAGTCCAACCCTGACAACGGGAGAAATTCTGAGACCGCAGCAACGACAGAACTCCTCAGTCCAGAGCCAGCCAAGAAAAAGCATAAAAAAGGCAAGAAACACAGAAAAGCCAAGCTCGCTATCACCCCATCACCCATCTCTTTACCTGAGCAGAAACAGGCAAAGCAGTCTAAATTCTCCAGCAAAGATTATGAAAAAGAACTCGCTCGTCTGCAAGTAGAACTGGTCAAGATGCAGTATTGGGTAAAGCACACGGGCAATCGAATCGTCATTTTGTTTGAAGGGCGAGATGCTGCTGGAAAAGGCGGCACGATTAAGCGGATTACCGAGCCGCTAAACCCACGCGGGTGTCGAGTCGTCGCTCTAGGCACACCCAGCGATCGCGAAAAAACAGAGTGGTATTTCCAGCGTTATGTGCTCCATCTACCCGCAGCCGGTGAAATTGTCTGCTTTGATCGCAGTTGGTATAACCGCGCTGGGGTCGAGCACGTGATGGGGTTTTGCACCGATGACCAGTATGAGGAGTTTATGCAAACCTGCCCTGAATTTGAGCGAATGCTGGTCAGATCTGGGATGATTTTGCTGAAATATTGGTTCTCCGTCAGCGATGACGAACAAGAGCGGCGGTTTCAATCGCGCACGATCGATCCGGCACGACGATGGAAACTGAGTCCGATGGATTTAGAGTCGCGCGATCGCTGGGTGGAATATTCCCAAGCAAAAGACACGATGTTTGCTCATACCAACATCCCCGAAGCGCCCTGGTTCACCGTTGAGGCTGACGACAAAAAAAGTGCCCGTCTCAACTGCATCAGCCACTTTCTCAGCAAAATTCCCTATGTGGATATGACCCCAGAGCCGTTAGAGCTACCGCCGCGCAAGCCTGCCCATAACTATGTGCGTCCACCGCGCAATGAGCAGTTCTTCGTCCCTCATGTCTACTGATGGCGCACGAGAACCTCTCTCAATCCTGTATTCCCGTTTTTGACTTCATCCCTAAAGGAACGACAACTATGAGTGGTAATGAACTTCGCTTCCAAGCAATTTGTCAAGTCACCGACCGCGAGAAGCTTCCCCCAAAAACGCCCAGCCGGTTAGAGGAACTATGGGCAACCGATGTATTTACGCTGAGCAAAATGCAGGCTTGTCTGCCCAAAGACGTGTTCAAGTCCATCAAGAAGACGATTCAGACCGGGGGAAAGCTAGATGTGTCGGTCGCCGGAACCGTTGCCGCAGCCATGAAAGACTGGGCAATTTCTAAGGGCGCACTCTATTACGCCCACGTTTTTTATCCGATGACCAATATCACTGCCGAAAAGCACGATGGGTTTATCTCGGTGCAAAGCGACGGCTCAGCAATGACCGAATTTTCTGGCAAAGTGCTAGTGCAAGGCGAACCGGATGGTTCATCTTTTCCGAATGGCGGCATTCGATCGACGTTTGAAGCGCGGGGCTACACCGCGTGGGATGTGACTAGCCCTGCCTACGTGATGGAAACCGATAACGGAGTCACGTTGTGCATTCCCACCGTATTTATTTCATGGACTGGGGAAGCTCTAGACAAGAAAACGCCCCTGCTGCGATCTAATGCAGTCATGAGCAAAGCGGCAACCCGACTGCTGAAACTGCTTGGAAATTCAGACGTAGCGACCGTCAACTCTAGCTGCGGTGCAGAGCAAGAATATTTCTTAGTCGATGCTCACTTTGCCCACAGCCGCCCAGATATTTTGCTCACCGGCAGAACGTTGTTTGGGCGACCTGCCGCTAAAGGGCAACAGTTTGATGATCACTATTTTGGAGCGATTCCAGAGCGCGTTCAAGTCTTTATGCAAGACGTGGAAGAGCGGATGTATCGAC